>NZ_JBEBVH010000057.1:0-17932 GCF_040392825.1 Pseudopedobacter sp. | reverse complement strand
ACAAAAGCATCCGGAAACCAGGAGCCTTCCAAGGTTATAGATTTCCACTCCGGAACTTTTCCTTCCTCCAGTACGCAATATTCAAAGGCATCTGGCACACCATCAGGATAATTCATTAACAGGCCCATTTTGGCTTTAATAGCCCCTTTTGTTCCCTCCCATTTTATAAAACTTTCCTGATGCTGAGCACCAAAGTCATGATCGTGGTTAGTATTAATAACTGCATGCAAAGTATCTCCGTAATCGAATATTACAGTAGATCTTGAAGAAGATAAAGCTTTAGCCGGATGCTTTAAAGTTTTCGCTAAAATTGATTGCGGATTTCCGAAGAAAGAGCGAATTAAATCAAAATAATGAATGCTATGGTATTGGAACTCCAGACGAGGATGCACCATCACATGAGGAAACAACTCCCATGGAGTCTGTACCGTTACACGTACTTCCATATCATATACTTCACCAATCAATCCCTGATCTATAATAGCTTTTGCGGCCATGGTATAAGGTGCAAAACGCAACTGGCAATTAATGGCCGCAACCAAATTCTTTCTTCTGCATACTTCTAAAATCTCATAGCTTTGTGCAATAAAATCACCCATCGGCTTCTGGATTAATACTCCTGCTCTATCCGGCAATTGCTCTAAAGTTTCTACAAACTTTTCAGGCATAATGGTGATATCATAAACTGCATTTTCCGGAGCGGCTGCAACAGCATCTGCTACATTATCAAAAACTCGCGGGATACCAAACTCCGATGCTAATTTCTCTGCCCGCTCTCTGGTCCTATTGGTAATGCCCCAAACTTCAAAACCCGCTTTTTTATAAGCCGGAAGATGGGCATCTTTGACAATTCCACCTGCTCCAATAATGACAATCGGAAGTTTCTGCTTTGGCAATGTGGGTTTATAGTTTATCTGCATTTATCTATTTTCTCTTGAGTTTCTACTAAAATATTGGCTAAGGTTTCATCTGTTGTCATTGCCCTCACCATCATCTCATCTATATATTCAGCTATTTTCGCCCACGTAGCGGTACGTGGTAAAGTCTTTGCGTAAAGGTGTAGCTGTTCCAATTTATGGTAATATGGAATGATCCGGTTAATTTCGGCATCATGCCAGGTAGATTTCCGGCAACCAATGCCTCCTTCTAAAGTCAACAATTTATCGCTTTCCGCTGAAGTAGCATACTGAATAAAATCAAAGGCTAATTGTTTTTTATCGCTTCCCTTTCCTATAGCGTATAACCAGTAAATATTTAAAGAAGCGGAATCTGTATATTCTAAAGATGGAATCTGTGCAACGTCAATCTTTCCTTTCACTTTAGATTCTTCAATAACCTCACACATGGCAGCAAATCCAAACCAGTTAATCATCATAGCTGCTTCTCCCCTGGCGAAAGCCAAACCACATTGCACAGATTCATAATCTTTTGCATGAGGATGTACGATGTCGTTATTATTTACCCAGGATTTATAAAAATCCAGTGCATCTATTGCTTCCTGCTGGTTGATATTAATATCCCCTTTTTCGTTAAGCAAGTTTCCGCCACGAGTCCATAACTGTAAGCAAAAATCGTAAACCGTATTATGCCCGTCCGGATAACCCGCCAACACCGTCCCGTACAAATTTTGATCTGGTCTTTGAAAAAAACTGGCTACTTCCAGAAATTCGTCCCATGTCTTTGGAATTGCTAAAGGCCTGCCAAATTGGATGTAAAAATTGCTTTGCTCTTCTTCAGATTCAAACAGATCTTTTCGGATAATTAAACATTCCGGTCCATCATGAAAAGGCAGTCCTACAATCTCTTTTTGTTCAAAAACTTGTGCTTCCAGCAAAGAATTACTCCAGACTTCTAAATTCAGATTTTGCGCTTCCAGATAAGGATTCAGTGCTTCCAAACTTTCGGAAGAATAGGCTTCGTCTAACCAATCCGTTACGATATGTGCTGCGTCCCAGTCGCCATTTTTCAAACCTCCTCGACCGATAATGGCATCATGAAGTTCCGGTAAATCCATGGCTACAAACTCAGCTTCTATATCTAAACCACGTTCTTTACAGAAAGACTCCCATATCTTCTGAATAGCATTCTCGAAAGGTTGAAATTTGCGTACTGCAAATCTGAATTTAGATTTTTCCATACAGCTCCTTTATGATTTTGGCATTGTCTTCCCCTAAAATAGGCGATCCTTTTGCTGATTTAATGACTTCTCCGTCCAGTCGGATTGGACTTCTAGTTGTTTCATATTCAAAACCATCAGACATTTTTACCGTTTGTACCATATCCAGAACTTTAAAAGCTTCGTGTTGGAATAAACGCTCCCAATCCATCACATCTGCACACCAGATATCTGCTGGTTCTAAGATATTCAACCAATATACGGTGTCTTGTGTTTTCAAATGATTGGCTAAAATGTCTTTGATCTCATCTCGCTTATCATATGCTTCGGCCATTTGTTCATAAGCCAATAAGGCTTCACAGGAAAGCAATTTGCCTAATACAGGAATAGATCCCATCGCCAAAGCCAAATAGCCATTTTGTGTTTGATAAATTCCGTAAGGTGCTCCTAAATAGGCGTGGGCGCTGTTACTTGCCGTACGTTCCTGCAACTGACCACCATCTTTATAAAAAGTGGTAATGGCTTCGAACTGGAAATCCAAAGCAGATTCTATCATACTCACTTGTACTAAAGCACCTTCGTTTTTTAACGTTTTGCGTAAGAGACAAGCCAAAATACCGTTGGCTAAATTTGCTCCCGCAAGCATGTCGACAATAGATAATCCCATGGGAACTGGACCATCATTTTTATTACCATTTAACCAGGTGATGCCTGTTAAAGACTGTAATAATAAATCCTGACCAGGTAAGTCTTTCCAAGGGCCTTCTGTTCCGTAACCAGAGATTTCACCGTAAACAACAGTCGGATTTTTTGCTTTTACAGATTCGTAATCGAAACCCAAGCGTTCCATTACTCCCGGACGGAAATTATGCATCACCACGTCAGCTTTTTCTATTAATTTCCAGATTTTCTCCCTGTCTCCATCATTTTTTATATCCAAAGCCAGGCTTTCTTTATTTCTGTTGATGGCATGGAATACCGTAGATTCTCCATTCAAAACTACGTTTGAGGTATATAGATGACGACAAATATCACCAGTTTCCGGGCGTTCTATCTTAATTACCCTGGCACCCAAATCGGCCAATTTCAAACTTGCCGATGGTGCTGAAAGGAATTGACTAAAGTCTACAACTAAATAATCTTCTAATGGCTTCATTTTATATCAGATTAAATTGTTGATTGATTAATTCGGTTTCTGCTCCTGCTTTCGGAGCTGCTTTTCTTGAATACAGCTTTTCTCTATTGATTTGTATCGGACTTCTGGTTCCTTTAAGGATTTCTCCAGTAGGTAAATCCAGTTCCTGGTCAAAACCCAACACCTTGTACGCTTCCTGATTTAAAAACTGTTGGTAATTGAATATCGGTGAACACCAAATTCCTTTACTATTTAATAAATCAATCCAATAGGAAGTGCTTTCTTCCTGGATACGGCTTGCTAATAATTGCGTGATCTCATCTCGCTGCGTGAACCATGAAGCTTTATCCTGATAAGCAGAGAAATCAATTTTTAAAGTCTCCCCAATAAACAACAAATTACCCATTGCCAAAGCCAAATAGGCATCTTTGGTTTTATAAATACCATAAGGTGCACTCAGATAAGCATGAGCTGTCCCGGCTTCACTACCTCTTTGTGGCAATTTATTGCCATCATTCAGGAAGCTGGTAATCACCTCGAATTGAAGATCGAGAATTGATTCAAGCAAACTGACTTCTACCAGAACACTTTTTTGCGTTTTTGCCCGCTTAATTAAAGCAGCTAAAATACCTTGCGTTAAATGATGACCACAAATCATATCGGCTGTAGCCAAACCAAAAGGTGTTGGTCCAGATTTACTTGTTCCGGATAACCACGTCAGTCCAGATAAAGACTGTACCAATAAATCCTGTCCAGGTTTGTTGGCCCAGGGACCTTTATTACCGTATCCGGTTACAATACCATAAACCAGTTTAGGATTGATTTTAATTGCCTGCTCGTAGTCTAATCCTATCTTTTCCATCACACCGGGACGGAAATTATGAGTCATTACATCCGCATGGGCAATTAATTTCTTTACACGTTCCAAATCCTCCGGATTTTTCAGATCTGCCGCATAAGATTCCTTATTTCTATTTATAGTGTGGAAAACCAAACTGTCGCCATCTACAAACAGATTCTTAATGGCTATTTGCCTTCCGCCTTCTCCCTTTATCGGTCTTTCTATTTTTATTACCCTCGCACCTAAATCTGCCAGTTTTAACCCAGCGGTTGGTGCAGCCATAAATTGGGCAAATTCCAAAACCAATAAACCTTCTAGTGGTTTCATTTCTTTTTGTTAGTTTAAAGTATTAAGTACCTAGTATCAAGTCACTAGATGCCCTGCTTGAATATATTATGTTGACTTTAGTATCTTCGCGTATGCACAATAATTAGCAAAGTCATGCTGAACTCGTTTCAGCATCTCATCATACAAGTAATATCCTTCATATGGGATCGAAATGACCTATATCTTTTTATTTGCCCCTCAAAACATCCGTAAAAATAACAGCTGATCTCTGTTTTTTACTTCCTGGACTCTATGTACAACTGATTCAGTTTATCTAATACCTGTTGCTCATCTCCGCCTTTCAATAAGTAATCTCTCACTACATCCCCTGCGTGATCCTGAAAATGCATATGGCCATGATATCTTGGTCTCAAATAAGCTCTTTGCAATGCCGGCAAGGTATTTTTGAAATAATTATGAGAAGCGACGTTGCTATGTTCACTTTCCCAGGCTTTTAAATGTCCTGGCTGCCCACCATTATCAAAGAATAAATATTCCTGAGTATGCGGATTGCCCACGAAATCGGCATAGGCTACGGCTTCTGCAACATATTGCGAAGACGATGAAATCGCTAATCCCGTCCCTCCTAAGGAAGTTTTCATATTTTCATAACCTTCTTCTAATGCTACCAAATCATGAAAATGCAACAGATTTTTGGCATATCCGTCTCTTGAATAGTTAGAATAGCCATAAGCAAAAGGACAATAAGCTGTTGTGTCTGTATTCACCATGGTTTCATAAACCTGTATGGGGTTTTTATCAAAGAAAGAACGGTCTATTTTATCTGCAAGCGTTTTAAATAATTGCAAAGCCTTGATACCATTTTCTTTACTGATAACCTCTGTTTCCGAAGCAAAAGGTTCTTCGCCCACGGCACAACAGAACATGTAATAGCTCATGATGGTATCAATAGGAATCAAAGCTGCGCCCACCAAACCTTTATCGGCTAAAGCCAACACATCTTTGAAAGTTTTAGGCAAACTCAAGTGATGCTTAACAAACAAATCTGGTCTGCTAGAAGCAACAGGAGTAGCCGCATCTATAGCCAAAGCCCATTGGTTTCCGTTAAAATTATAGCTTTCATGTGATCTACCCACGCTATTTGCAGCCTGGTCTGCAATATATTCTTTCGATAAATATTCGTCTAAAGGCAAAATAGATTTAGTTCCGGCTGCAAAACCCGCCCACGGATGGTCTATCACTAATAAATCGTAACGCTCTGCTAGTTGTTGGATAGACATATCTGCAAACTGTTGTAAAGAGCGTTTTTCCCAGACAATCTCTACTCCCGGATTCAATTCTGTAAATCTTTGTGCTGTTGCTACCATAGATGTAAATCCACGGCTGTGGTTCCAGGTAATCCCCTTTAATATTTTTGGTTTGCTCATTTTTATTTAAAACTTCGTTTTTGCTGCTTCTTGTACGTAATTGGCTTTTGCTTTTGTTGGATTGATATAAAAAGTATAATTGTAATCTTTAGCTGGTATTTGATATTGCTCTAAAGGTTGAGAAACCTCAGACCAGGAATCATTACCGCCAACCCCCATTTGTATTAAATCTATATTTACAGTTATTTGTTTACTATCGACCAGTTCGTGCCAATGTTTTTTAGATAAAATTTCTTCCTGTGTGAAAGGCCAGGCGCTCATACTCAGTAAGCTATCAGCAACTACCATGATACCTTCTTTATCTTTATTTCCAAAAGCCATCCAACGCACATCAGTACGGTTTCCGTTCTCCTGGGGATAGATGTAAGGTTCCATAAAATCATTTATAGGCATACTGTAAATGCCAGCATCAAAACCGTATCTTCTGTCAATATAATTTTCCATAGGTCCCTTACCATAGAACGTAATATTGTCATACGGACGAGCTATAGCCATTTGCATACCCACTTTAGGAATATGAGGTAAGGCGGTATCAGCTTTCAGGCTATATTCTACTTTCACTATACCATTTCCATTTACAGTATACACTACCTTGATGCTTGCCTTATCAGCAATAACATCATAGTTTGTGGTAATTTGTGCTAATCCTTCGCCAATAGATTTCGCTTCAACCGTTTTAAGCTTTGCTTTATTTTCATACCATTCTTTCAGGACTTTATTTGGTTTCCACCCCCTTCTGTCATTCTCAGTTTGTGGACGTAAGAAATTAGGGAATAACGGTTTTAATATTTGCTCATTTCCATTCAGGATATAAGAAGTTAAAGCGCCATTTTGCTTATCGAAAGCAATCTGGAAGTCCTTCCCTTTAACGGCGATACGATTATCGCCCTGATCTAAAGAAATTGCCGCAAATTTTTGTTGATTGTTTTGGTGTGTTGCCAAGCCAGTCAAAGCAAATTGATTTGAAGCCACTTCAAAGCCTTTTTTCTCCCAGGCCTCATCTGTTGATAATTTAAAGTGAATGCTTAACAGGTACTCTTTACCCTTTTTAAATTTTGGTAAATAAGATTTCAGGCTGATTTCCTTTTGCTGTCCCGGTTCCAAATCAATTGCCGGGATTTCCTTTCTTAATACCTGAACGCCGTCTTCCAACACTATAATTTCAGGTGTATAATCCTTTAGGTTTTTCACAGCGTTTCTATTTGCAATATTAATAGTTGCTGTTGCTGCATTAACCAATGTTGCTTCCGCTCCCTGATAAACACGTTTATTTTCGAACATAGCTGCCTTTGCTCTACCCCATGCATCTACTACACCATTCAAGCTGAAAGAACCATTGTGGTATTTCTCACCAAAATCGCCACCATAAGCCAAAAATTCTCTGCCTGTACTGTCTTTTTTAATTAACGCCTGATCTTTATAATCCCAAATGAAGCCGCCAATCATCCGGGGTCTGCTACGGAAAATATCCCAGAACTCTTTAAGATTTCCGGTAGAATTGCCCATAGAGTGCGAATATTCAACAAACAGAATTGGTCTTTTGTCGCCATTTTTTTGACTTAATAATAAATCTGGTGTATAAATTCCCGGATAGAACCTGGAAACGATATCTACATAATATTGATCTAAAGGATTTTGCAGACGATGTGAGTGGTCATTCGTTTTCGGATATTTTGGATCTTTGGGATCAATATAGCCTTCTAGTTGATGGCTTCCCATTCCCGGTTCATAATGTACTGGCCTGGTAATATCAAAATCGTGAAGCCAGGCAGCCATGGAAGCTGTGGTTGGACCTCTTCCTGCCTCGTTACCCAAACTCCAGATTATAATACTAGGATGGTTTTTATCTCGATATGCCATTCTGGTAATACGCTCCATATGCGCAGCACCCCAGTCCGGATCGTTAGCCAGCTTACCTCCCAAACCATGGGTTTCGTAATTGGCTTCATCCATTACCATAATCCCGTACTCATCACAAAGTTCATAGATATAAGGATCATTTGGATAATGGCTGGTACGAATGGCATTGAAATTGAATTTCTTAATTTGCGCAATATCTTTACGCATATCTTCCCTGCTTAAAGCTTTACCTTTTACCGGATGGTGATCGTGACGATTTACCCCATACAGATAAGTTACCTTGCCATTGATCAATAGCTTTCCGTTCTCTTTAGAGAACTCAATTTTACGGAATCCCACTTTACAGCTTTTTGCCTCCAACAGCTTATTTTCTTTATCGTAAAGCGAAATCACCAGTGTATAAAGATTAGGCTCTTCCGCCGACCATTTTTTCGGGTTCTTCACTTCAGATTCCAACAAACCGAATTTCACGTTATCTAAACGCGGATAAGCTTCATTGAAAATATCATGTCCGGATTTCTCCAATTCGTTAGCAAAAACTGGCTTCTTATTGGCATCATATAATTGTGCCTTCACCATATAACCTTCTGTAGTTACACCAGAATAATTATCTATGCGTGGACGAAGACTGAAAATAGCATCTTTATATTCTTTATCCAGTTTTGCTTGCCAATGAAAATCTGCAATGCGTACTTTTGGTTCTGCTAATAACATCACGTCACGGTGAATACCGCTCATTCTCCATTGATCCTGATCTTCCAGATAGGAAGCATCACTCCAACGGATTACCTGTACAGAAATCACATTTTCTCCCGATTTCAGGTAAGGTGTTATATTAAATTCCGACGGCAAACAAGAGTCTTCGCCATAACCTAAAAACTTACCATTTAGCCAAACTTTATAAGCAGATGTCACACCACCAAAATGTAAGGTGATGTTCATATCCTTCCAGTTTGCAGGTAAGGTAAATGTCTTTTGATAAGATCCTACAGCATTATAATCTCTTGGTACACGAGGCGGATCTACCGGTCTGAACGGATATACAGCCGATTTATAAATAGGAATATCATAGCCTTGCATCTCCCAACTGGAAGGTACTGGAATCGTTTTCCATCCCTGTTGGACTTGTGTATAGAAATCTACAGGAGCATCGGCAGGCTTGAAAGCAAATTTGAAAGCCCAATCTCCATTCAGCATCATCAAACGATCACTCTTTTCTCTTTTGCCTTCAAGAGCAGCGTCTATAGATGAGTAGGAATAAGCTGTTGCTCTGGCATGTTCCCGATTGATCGAAGTAATCTTGGGGTCTTCCCAGGGTTCCAAATTATAAATTCCGGGCACCGGCGGAATAGTAGCTGGTAGACCATCAACCGTCTGCGCCTTACTAAATGTTGGGATTGCCATCAATCCGGATACGGCTAGATATATATATTTTTTCATTTTATTTTTTAAAGTAATAAGTTCTTAGTTTTAAGTAATAAGTAGCCTAACATGATGATCGGATGCTAGTATCAAGCATCAGCATGTTTTGTTTTTATTTTTGCATTACTCTTCAGATCTGTTCTTATTTATTAAGTCTTTGGAATAACATACTTATAACCTAAAACTTACTACCTACAACTGTACTATAACTTAACCAAATATTCTCTTCCTCTCTCCACTTGCAACTCATACTGGTTCTTTCCTACTGTCTTAATTGTTGCATCTTTACAAACCGGTTTTTTCTTATTGTTTATTTTCAATGTACCAGTTCCTACCGGAGACTTCACTTTAATTTCAGAAGTGCTTACATACAATTCAATTTCTCCTTTTGGTGTGGGGATACTACCTTGCATCCATTTCAAGCCACCTAAATGAGGTTCAATAGTATAGTTTTCATAACCCGGAGCAGTTGGGCGTACACCTAAATAATATTTACCCAATAGATAAATCGGGCTGGCTCCCCAGGAATGGCAAAGGCTTTTTCCAAATTCACGGCCATACATGGTATAATGTTCTGCGCCAGATTTTGCAGGATTATATTCTTCCCAGAAAGTAGTTGCCCCTAACTTCAACATACCTCCCCAATAATCCTTCATCTCTTTCATGACATAATTCTGCTCGCCCATAGCACACAAAGCTTCCAACTCGTAGAAACGCATATAAGGCGTCATAATCTTTTGGATATTGTCGTTCAACAATACATTTTGTTTCACGCCTTGCTTCTGTTGAGCATTCAGATAATCAAAGAAAATAGCGAACATATTGGTATAACGCGTTACATTATCCGTTTGCTTACCATCGATTCTGCTATGGGCAAAAGCCTGTTTGCTTTCGTTCCAGTAATAGTTAAATATTTTAGACTTCAGACTTTTCGCTTCTGCACTATAAAAATCCTTCGCTTTTTGATCTTTTAAAATATCGGCACACAAAGCCATCGTCTCCAAACTTCTGCACAGCAATAGCTGCTCAAAACTCACTTCGCCTTTTTTGCTCAATCCATCTGCCCAATCAATAAAAATCCAATCGCCGGAAAGTCCTTGCATTAAACCGTCTTTATTTCTGCGTTGAAGACAGAATTCCATTAAAGACTGCATTTTAGGGTAAGCCAGTTCAATAAACTCCTTATCTCCTGTATATAAATAGTAGTCGTAGATTCCCAGAAACCAATAGAACGTATAATCCATAATGGTATTGATATGGCTCATGGTAGGTTCCTTACCTCTTAGGGCCAAAGTGGTGCGTTTTACCGACTCAGAATCAAAACCCAAGTAATAATTCATTAGATAGCTCTGATATGCATCACCACTCCAAATCCAACGGTCACGTTTAATACCATCAATAAAGAATTCACGAGTAGTCAATTCCATGGTATATTTGGAAACATCCCAAATCTTGTTCAATTCTGCATCTGAAGAAGTGAAACGGCCACGATCTTTCATTGGCAAATATTCATATAGCATAGAAACCTTAGCTATAGAAACTTCAGGATCGGTAACGATATTCACATATCTGAAAGCTTTTGACAGCTCTAAAACTGAATCCTTTGCACTGGCATTGTTAATATCAAAAATATCGAAGGTCTCACATGTCTTCGTTCCCAAAGCCTCTTCTTTTGACTCTCCATAGTAGATTTGTACTTTACCCTTACCTTTTAACTGGTGCAATTTTACAAAGCCGAAAGTGTTTTTTCCAAAGTCTATAACTTGTTGATTCCCCTTTTTCTCGGTATTTGTAGCCTCTTGAGGTCTGGTTGCTAATTTAAACGCAGAAGGCTTATTATCTGGAGTATTGAAATTCCAGATTCCAGCTTTTACATAAGTAGTTCCGGATTGGTCTGAAGCCTTTCCGGTTTCATCTATCCACTCCTTATCTTCAAAAGTTACCAACCAGGTATTATCTGTTTTAATGGTTTTACCTTTGATGTATAATGCAGGCACATGTCCCTGGTTATGTATTTTGATATTGATTTTTTGTTGTCCCGCAGGAATAGTCAGCTTTTTTGGATATCCCGATACCATCTTGCCGTTGATTTTAACATTGTATCTTCCTTCTGCAAAAATCTCAATATCCTCTGGTTCTGTTAAGTTGAAAACTTTGTGGAATTCTACCAGTACATAATGGCTATCCATTCGCCAGAATGGCGGAAAGAAAGTCCCTCGCTCTGTACGACGGTTTTGCATATCGTTGCTTAACCAGATTTCGAAATCTCCCGGATACCAGATCCACGTAGATTTTTGCTCTTGTGCTTTTGTTGCCAGAGTAGACAAGCTTGTTATTGCTATTATGATCGCAACACACAGATTCTTAAGGTATACAATGTTCATATATTATAATGGATTTTAATTAAAAAAGAGCCACTTGCAGCTATATCAAATCTATTAGCTATATGCCTGCATTTTATATAACATGTTTCCTTTGTATTATATGATATTAGCTTTAAATTTGTAATAGCAATATACCTGTAAACTGACAAGGTCACTAATAATTAGACCAGTAAAATTATTACTCCATCTATAGTCCACGTATAGTCTACCTTTCATCCACATATAGCCCGCTGTACCTGGCTTATTCCTTTAACTATCCTATAACTATTCCAGTACTATATCTAACTATATATAAATACGGCCTAAGACAGGAAACAATAGCATCGTGATAGCATGATTATTAGAACAAAATATAATTGACTCAAATTGTTAAAACTTTTTTAAAGAAATTGCATTTAACATTCAAAGCAAGTTAGATGCAACAGGAAACAAAGAAATCTATTTTTAAGGATAGAAAGCGAACAAATATTTTGAAGTCCGCAGAACAGAAACTTATTTTATATCTTGTAGAAAGAGTTCCTTCATCGTTCACCCCTAATATATTAACTTTTATTGGAAGCCTGGGCTCCCTGGCGGTTCTAATAGGGTTCTTATTAGCAAAATATATCTACATAAATTACCTCTTTATCTGCATTCTGGGGCTTCTGATCAATTGGTTTGGCGATTCATTAGACGGCAGAATTGCTTATTACCGTGGAATTCCCAGAAAATGGTTCGGTTTTTCACTTGATATAATTATGGACTGGCTAAGTACTATAATGATTAGCCTGGGTTACTTCTATTATGCTCCGGAGGAATTTAAAGTTTTTGGATTCATTTTCCTTGCGCTTTATGGCTGGGCAATGATTATTTCACAGCTACGTTATAAAATTACAGACAAATATATAATCGACTCCGGTGCTGTTGGTCCTACAGAAATAAGGGTGATTATTGCGTTGATATTGATATTCGAAATCATATTTCCTTCATTTATTCAATATGCAGTTATTGTTATTTCTCTCGTTCTAACAATAATAAATATCAAAGATACAAGCCAGTTACTTAAATATGGCGATGAACGCGATCTGTTAGAGAAAAAACAATGATTAAAGAAAGATTAATTATGTTTTTAAAAGCACAGTTGTCTGCATTTATTGGCGGGATAACAGACTATGCAGTAATGATTTCCTTAACAGAAATCTTTCATATACATTACACAATTTCTATATGTATTGGGGGTACAGTAGGTGCCATCGTTAATTTTTCTATTAACAGAAACTGGACATTTGATTCAAACAATGCTAAAGAAGGAAAAATTAACACCCAGATTATCAAATTTATAACTATGGTATCCGGAAGCATCTTTCTCAAATCTGCAGGTACATATTTAGTAACTACAGGTATGAAGATTGATTATAAAATAAGCAGAATCATCGTTGACATTATTGTATCACTTGGATTTAATTACACCCTACAGAAATACTGGATTTTTAAAAAACCTAATAAACTACCGAAAACTATGTAAGTTCCATAACCTCCGGATTAATACAGGTTAGTAAACTTTCGTTATTGATTTTTGCTATGATATTCTGAACAGCCAGTTTAACCATTTCATTTCTTGTTTCTACGGTAGCCGACCCGATATGAGGCAAAACAGCTACACTTTCCATTTCTAATAAAGGGTTATCTGGCGCCATAGGCTCTGGATTGGTTACATCTAAGCCCGCGCCCCAAATCTGCCCATCCTCCAGCGCTTTTATTAAATCTTCTTCATTATGAACAGCTCCTCTGGAAGTATTGATAAAAATAGCACTGTCTTTCATTTGGGAAAACACCCTATAATCAAATAAACCTTTAGTCTCTTCGCTTAACTGCGAATGCACAGAAAGTACATCACTTTGTTTTAACAAATCTTCAAAGCTCACCCATCTGGCATTTAACATATCTTCTGCCTCCTCATTCCTATTCCTATTATGGTAGATAATCTCCATATTGTAGGCCCCTTTGCACAATTTCGCCATTTCTAAACCAATTCGTCCTAAACCAAAAATCCCTAATGTTTTATTATGCAACTCTATGCCCAATATATCTGTAGGAATTTTCTTTTGCCATTTTCCTTTTAGAATTTTTTTGTGCTGATAAAAAGCCTTTCTGGATACAGCTAACATTAATAAAAATGCAGTATCTGCTGTAGCCTTACTCAAAACGCCTGGTGTATTGGTAATAGGAATACGATATTGAGTCGCTGCCGAAACGTCTACATGATCGTAACCTACACTTAATAGCGAGACAAGTTCTAACTTTGGACAAGCTTTAAAGAACTCTTTGTCTAGTTGGTTAGAACCAACATTAAATAAAATACTGCAGTCTCTCACATTTTCTATCAGTTCTTGTTTGGTTATTTTTCTTTCATATGGCCATTGCTTATAAACAATGTTTGCCTCTGTTAAAAGTTCTAAACCTATCTTAGGGATTCTGCTCGTAATAAAAACCAATTTCTCTGACATAAATACTCCTTTATTTTACTGATATATCTTCATCGATGTCCGCTCTACCAATGTTTTAGGCAAGAGCCACGCCAAAAACACGCCCAGCTTATTGATAACACCCGTTACAACCTCTTTCCTCTTTCTAAACATGGCTTTTACCGCAATGTCTGCAACTTCATCTGGTGTCATATTTACTTTATTAGCAGCTTTTTGACCTCTATCTCCAACCTTCGCCCTTACTATAAAATTGGTATCTGTTGGCCCCGGACAAATACAAGTTACAGACACGTTTGTACCGCTCAATTCCTGCGCCAAACCTCTGCTAAAAGAAAGAACAAACGATTTGCTGGCAGAATAAAGAGAAAGAAAAGGCACTGCCTGATAAGCTGCTGTACTGGCGATGTTTAAAATATAACTCTGTTGCTGAAGTTTCAGTATTGGAAGAAACAGGTAAGTTAATTTCGTTAGCGATATAACATTTAAATCCAGCATATTAATCCAATCGCGTTTTTCGTTCTGCAGTAAAGGCCCACTTAAACCATACCCCGCATTATTGACTAAAACACTAACAGGAAGATTTCTTTGTTGAACAAATTCAAGCAATTTTTCATCCGAATTATGCTCTGATAAATCCAACAAAGAATATAATACTTCTACCCCAAATTTATTTCGAATATCTTCGGCTATATCAATTAGTTTATTTTCTGATCTTGCAATTAAAACTAAATTATACTTTTCTGCAGCAAGCTTATAAGCTATAGATTTACCTATGCCGTTACTTGATCCTGTAACTATCGCGTATGTCATAACTTTTTTCAATAAACATTTATTAGCTGAAATTGTTATCCAAACAATCAGCTAAAATCAATAATATTCGATTAGCTGCACAAAACAAATAACAAATTCACTTGTAATATAGTAGTGTTTGATAAGTTAATAAAAAATTAATCGTTTTATAACTTACACATTTAACCTAAAAACATGACCAAGATGGGAACGTCTTATCCAATATTTGATTTGGGCGAAGTGCTCAGCTATGAACAAAAACATTTTTTTGAAGAGCATGGATTTATCCATTTCAGGGATTTTATTAATCAGGACGCGGTGAAATCTATAATATCAGCCTCGGAAGAAGTACAAAAACAATGGGTAGATAATAAAGTAGAAAAAATAAATGGCATTCCTGTTAAATATGGAAAGGATCTCGATGGTACACCAATAGTTCAACGATTCGCATTTATAAATAAATTTCATCCTGTCTTACATGAACTTACTCTGGACCCCAGATTTAATATCCTGTTAGAATTAGCGGGAGAAAATAGCCGTTTAAGTATAAATGAAAAAGATGGGATGGTATTTAACCACTATGTGAACAGTGAAAACAGTAAATTCACAAAAATGGGATGGCATACGGATGGATTAAGGGATATATTCCTTGGTGGAAAATTAAATCCAATGCTTAATGTTGGAATCCACCTAAGTAACCTAAAGCCCGAAAATGGTGGATTGCGAATAATTCCCGGCACTCATAAACAAAATTTATATCAGTTACTTTTTCGAAAAAGATACTTTTTTGATCATAACGAAGATCCTAATGAGATTGCTATTCTACCCAAAGCCGGAGATTTGACTATACATGACGGACGTCTGTGGCATAGAGTAGCTAAATCTAATATCGTTGGCGAATCTAGTCGCCGCAGGGTTATTTATATTCCAATCATATCCGGCAAATACGCACCAAAAACAGAAAACAGCCCTACTGCATTTTATCATAGGTTCGTAAACCTAATTAAATAATAAAAGTCAAATCAAAATAAGACGCCATTTCGATTTTATTGTTTGAAGGAAATAAGTCTGAAACTTCTTTTAATCGAAATGGTGTCTAAATTTACCTACCAAACTATCTGGTAGGTCCCTCATCTGGCATTGGGGTCGGATTAGGCATGTTTGGTCTGGGCTTCGGCGTAGGCCTTTGTGGCTCTGGAAGCGGTGGTGGCGGCGGTGTTGGTTTCGGTAATGTATCCGGGCCTGGGGGAATCGGAACTCTTGGAGTTCTTGTCGTATCAGGTTTCGTAACAGTGTCCTGATCTGAACTTAGATAAAGATCTCCGCTATTTTTAAGCGAAACATTAATGGAAGCGGCATACGCCGACGCCGCTATACATGCGGCACCGACAATTAATGCAATTTTTTTCATAGCTTTTGTTTTTAGTAGACAAAACCATTCCTGCATATTTCAAGCCAAAACTTTGATAAAGAATCAATTAAACACACAAATCAGGATAAATAGAAAAAGATATGGTTTAAATTAAGATCTTTTTAAAATCGGTTTTATTATTGCTATAATTATTACATGAATATCAATGAATACGATAAATTAAGTCCTTCTGAAGCCATAATTTATCAGAATATTTTAAAAAATCATATTGAATTAAGGCCACTTTCTAAACCTATTAGTACAATTGGCGGCGCAGATATCTCTTTTAACAAAAACGAAGAAACTGTTTATGCGGGAATCATTGTTCTAAGTTATCCTGATCTCAGAATTATAGAGCAGGTTACAATAATCGGAAAAAGTACCTTCCCTTACATATCTGGCTTATTAGCATTTCGAGAAATACCGACATTGATGGAAGCGTATGAAAAACTTAAAAATAAACCCGACTTATTAGTTTTGGATGGACAGGGAATTGCTCATAGGAGAAAAACTGGAATCGCTTCGCATTTTGGGATACTTATAAACTCTCCAACTATTGGTTGTGGAAAAAGCAGGTTGTTTGGTTCTTATACAGATCCGGAAAATCGAAAATTTGCAGAAAGTCCTCTCATGGACAAAAATGAAAGAATAGGAACTGTATTACGTTCAAAAATCAACTGTAATCCGCTTTTTATTTCACCGGGCAATCTGATAACCATAGAAGAATCTACAGAAATTATTAAAAAATGTATTGGTTCTTACAGAATTCCAGAACCTACCAGATTAGCGCATTTATTAGTAAACGATGCCAGAATTAGCGCAGGAGAAGAAACTAATATTGGCAAGCTTTTTTAAAATAAAAGAGAGCTCAGTTTAGCTGAGCTCTCTTCTTATATCGTTACTATGAAATACTATCTCGCTTCTAAAGGAACATATTTTCTATCTTTTTCACCTACGTAAACTTGTCTTGGTCTGCCAATAGGCTCTTTATTTTCTTTCATTTCCTTCCACTGTGCAATCCATCCTGGAAGACGACCCAATGCAAATAATACCGTGAACATTTCTGTCGGGAATCCGAATGCTCTATATAAAATACCTGAATAGAAATCTACGTTTGGATAAAGCTTTCTCTCTACAAAATAAGGATCACTAAGAGCAACAGCCTCCAGTTTTTTAGCAATATCAAGCACAGGATCATTAATACCCATTTTTGCCAAAACATCGTCGCAAGCTTTCTTAATAATCTTAGCTCTTGGATCGAAGTTTTTATAAACACGGTGTCCAAATCCCATTAAACGGAAAGGATCATTCTTATCCTTAGCTTTTGCGACCCACTTATCAACATCACCACCATCTTCTTTTATTTTCTCCAGCATTTCAATTACAGCCTGATTGGCACCACCGTGTAATGGTCCCCATAGCGCCGAAATACCTGCAGAAATAGAGGCATATAAATTACAGTCAGAAGAACCAACAATTCTTACTGTTGAAGCCGAGCAATTTTGCTCATGATCTGCATGAAGAATCAGCAATTTGTTCATTGCATCTATAACAACAGGGTCAATTTCATATTCTTCTGTTGTATAGCTGAAAGTCATTGACATGAAGTTGGTTACATAATCCAATTTGTTTTGAGGATAATTTACCGGATGGCCTAACGACTTTTTATAAATCCAGGAAACAATTGTAGTCATTTTAGCTAAAAGCTTTATAATGGTAAGCTCTTGCTCTTCCCTACTTTGATTAGGATTTAAAGACTCTGGGTAAAATGCAGACAAAGAACAAACTAAAGAA
>NZ_JBEBVH010000056.1:0-18023 GCF_040392825.1 Pseudopedobacter sp. | reverse complement strand
TTTTCCACTAAATTGAATACGAATATCCTTACGATAGAATTATCAGGAAGGTCTGATTGTAATGGGAATTATATAAATTTTGACAAATAATATAGGAAGCAATAAACAAAAAAACCGAAGTGTAAACTTCGGTTTTTTTGTTAGTACTCATCCTCATTAAAGAAAAAGTCGTCTTTTGTAGGATAATCTGGCCAGATCTCTTCTATATTTTCATACGGCTCGCCGTCATCTTCCAGTGCTTGTAAGTTTTCTATAACTTCTACAGGAGCACCAGAACGGATACCATAATCTATTAATTCATCTTTAGTAGCAGGCCATGGTGCATCTTCTAAATGTGATGCTAATTCTAACGTCCAATACATATATTTAGAATTTTAATTTATTCGCAAAACTATATTATTATTTAAAAGTTCCTAAAAAAGTTATCAACAATTTAAAGACCAAAATTATTGATATTTTGAAAGAACTAAATGCTATTACAATCTGGGAATCCAATTGTTTTCTTCTGCTCCCGCATTAAAGTTAATTTTTCTGGAAAGAACAAATAAATAATCCGACAATCTATTCAAATAGATTACAACCAATCCTTCTACCTGTGAATTCTCAGATAATTCAACTGTAAGCCTTTCGGCTCGCCTGCAAACACATCTGGCTATATGACAAAAAGAAGATGCGGTACACCCTCCGGGTAAGATAAAATGTTTTAAATCAGGGAGTTTATCTGTCATTAAATCCATTTCTTTTTCTAACAGTTCTACATCTGATTCAAATAGATTTGGAATTTTTTTGGTTGTCTTATCCGGATCGCTGGCCAACAAAGCACCAATTGTAAAAAGTCTGTCTTGAATTTCTTTTAACACTTCTTTATGGCGATGTTCAATTTCCTGATCCTTTATCAATCCCAAGTAACTGTTTAATTCATCTACGGTCCCGTAAGCCTCTATACGAAGATGATACTTTGGTACCCTGGTACCACCAATTAATGAAGTATGTCCTTTATCTCCGGTCTTAGTATAAATCTTCATTTCAAACTTTCGTAATCATGTCATCATTCTCTATTAAACCATCTCGCATTCTCACTATCCTGTGGGCATGCTGGGCAATATCTTCTTCGTGAGTAACTAAAATAATAGTATTGCCTTTGGAATGGATATCTTCCATTAAAGCCATAATCTCTACAGAAGTTTTTGTATCTAAATTACCGGTAGGTTCATCTGCTAAAATAATTGAAGGATTATTAATTAATGCCCTTGCAACCGCAACTCTTTGTCGTTGTCCGCCAGAAAGCTCATTAGGCTTATGATCTAATCTATTCTCTAAACCTACATTTATTAATGCTTGAGTGGCCCTCTCCTCCCTTTCTTTTTTTCCAACTCCTGCATAAATTAACGGAAGCGCCACATTATCCAAAGCTGTATATCTTGGTAAAAGATTAAAAGTTTGAAAAACAAATCCAATTTCTACATTCCTCACGTTAGCCAACTGATTATCTGTCATATGGCTTACATTAGTGCCATTTAAGATATATTCACCATGGGAAGGAGTATCTAAACATCCTAAAATGTTCATTAAAGTAGACTTTCCCGAACCCGACGGGCCCATTAGGGCAACAAATTCGCCTTTATGAATATCCAGAGAAACAGATTTTAACGCTTCAATTACTTCTGTCCCAATAACATACTTTCTCCCTATATCCCTTATTTTGATTAATTCCTCCATTTCAGAGTCAAGCTTTTAATAATATGTTATTAAGAGATCTTTAAGGCCTATTTGTTACAAAAACTATTTATTAATTACTTTAGATACTTTAAAGTACGCTTCGTTTTTTAGCGGAGCATTCTTTAATGCCTCTTCCCTTGTTAGCTCCTGCTTCTCAACATCTTCTCTAAGCACATTCACTTCGTCATTTAAATGAATCAAAGGAGCTACACCGGTAACATCTACTTCGTTAAGCTTTTCCATAAAGCTCAATATTTCGCTCAGCTCTACAATAGACTTTTCTTTTTCTTCTTCGGTTAAACTCAGCCTGCCTAAATGCGCTATTTTTTCTACCGTTTCTTTATCAATCTTCATCGCTATTATTCAATTCTTGGCTATAAGCCAGATAATTTACTTTCGAAAGTACGATTTCAAAAACATTATTTTTAAGATTTTCTTCATCTTTTAATGTTAAATCTTCTGTTTCAATAGGTTTATGTACATAAATATGGCTAATTCCCGGTCTGGTACCATATTTCGTCCCATCGTCCCAGAACAACTCCCAATTATTTTGTAGACTAACCGGTAATATAGGAATGTTATTCTCTATTGCTAATTTAAAAGTTCCGTTTTTAAAAGTATGCAACACAGGAGGATACTCATTACCGATCTTTCCTTCCGGAAAAATAATGAGACTCATTCCTCTTTTTAGCCTTTCATCAGCTTTTTTATATGCTTTATAGGCGCTCATTTTACTTTCCCGGTTTACCGGAACATCTACACTCTCAAAATAGGTTCTCGTAAATACACTGGACAATAATTCCTGTTTGCCCATAAAGAAAAAATTATTTTTCATTAATACACTCATTGCAAAAATATCCAGGTTGGAGGCATGATTAGCACATACCACATAAGTGCGGGACCAATCAATTTTTTCTTCATAATGTATCTTATAAAATATGCCGGACAAAACAGAAGCTACAAAGGCATTGGCTTTTCTTACTTTGTTAAGACACTTATAATGAGATTCTTTTCTAGAAAACAGCCACAGCAAAGGGTAAAGACAGAAGAAGCACAATGCTGTAAAAAAGGCATATAAATATCTGTGCAGAGACTTCAATAATCTTTTCATATTATCAAAAATATAAATTTTCTGTACTTTCGCTTTATTATGGAAACAGTTGTAAGTGGTATAAGATCTACTGGTAAATTACATTTAGGAAATTATTACGGGGCGTTGAGCAATTTTGTAAAAATGCAAAATGATTATAACTGCTTCTTTTTTATAGCCGATCTGCATTCTTTAACTACCCACCCAACTCCGGGCGATCTTTACAGTACAGTTCGTCAGGTTGTAGTTGAATACTTAGCTGCGGGAATAGATCCCGAAAAATCTACTATTTATATACAATCACATGTACCAGAAGTTGCAGAACTCTATTTGTACATGAACATGAATGCCTATCTGGGCGAATTGGAACGGGCTACTGCTTTTAAAGATAAAGTAAGGGCCAATCCGGATAATGTAAATGCTGGTTTGTTAACATACCCTGTTTTAATGGCTTGTGATATTTTGTTACATCATGGAACAAAGGTTCCTGTTGGAAAAGATCAGGAGCAACATTTGGAAATGACCAGAACATTTGGCAATCGGTTCAACAGATTGTACAATGTAGAATATTTCAAAGAAGCATTTGCATTTAGCTTTTCTGATAAACTGGTGAAAGTTCCCGGTTTAGATGGCAATGGAAAAATGGGTAAATCTAACGGAGACGCCAGCTGTGTTTATTTGTCTGATACGCCTGAAATCATACGTAAAAAAGTAATGAAAGCTGTTTCTGATTCAGGACCAACAGCAATGAATCAGCCTAAACCAGAAGCTATTCAAAATCTTTTCGATTTAATGAAAATAGTATCTGCTCCGGATACCCTTCAACATTTTGAAGATTTATATAATAAATGTGAAATTCGTTACGGAGATTTTAAAAAACAGTTGGCAGAAGACATGGTTTTAGCTACTGCACCAGTTTATTCTCGTATACAGGAGATATCTGAGGATGAGGAATACTTACAGAAAGTAATCAGATTGGGCGCAGAAAAGGCAAGAGAAAGCGCAACAAAAACCATTAAAGAGGTAAGAGAAATTATTGGTTTCAGACCATTTTAATCATTAAACTTAGAATAGCAAAATATGCATATAGCTGTTGTTGGTAATATTGGGGCAGGAAAAACCACACTTACAGAGTTACTGGCTAAAAATTATAAATGGGAAGCTTTATTTGAGACGGTAGAAGGAAATCCGTATCTGGAGGATTTCTATAATGACATGAAAAGATGGAGTTTTAACCTTCAGATATATTTTCTGAATAGCAGGTTTCAACAAATAAGGGATATTCAGGCTGATAGCTCAAGAAACGTTATTCAAGACAGAACCATTTACGAAGATGCTTTTATTTTTGCAGAAAACCTTCACGAAATGGGTTTAATGACCACTAAAGACTATGCAAATTACAGAGCTATTTTCGATAATATAACCGCTTATATTAAAGCACCAGATCTGCTTATTTACTTAAAGGCATCGGTACCTACTCTGGTAGAAAATATCCAGAGAAGAGGAAGAGATTATGAAGCCAGTATAAGGCTGGATTATTTGCAAAAACTAAACGAAAAATATGATGCGTGGATTAAACGCTATAATGACGGTAAACTGCTAATCTTAGATAAAGATAAATTGGATTTTGCCAATAAGCCTGAAGATTTAAGCTTTATAGTAGACAATATAGAATGCGAAATTAATGGTCTTTTTAAATAATTTGCCATGAAAATATTAGGAGTAATACCAGCCAGGTTTGCATCGACCCGATTTCCGGGAAAACCATGATACAGAGAGTATACGAAAAATCGGCATCTGCTACTACACTGAATGATCTGGTTGTAGCTACAGATGACCAACGTATTTACGATGCGGTTAAAGCCTTTGACGGCAACGTTATCATGACTTCTTCCCACCACCAAAGTGGAACGGACAGATGTGCTGAAGTTGCCGAGAAAATTACCGGTTACGATGCTGTAATTAATATACAGGGTGACGAACCTTTAGTAGATCCCAATCAGATCAATCTTGTTGCGGCATGTTTTAATTCTTCAGACACGCAATTAGCTACCCTGGTGAAGGTAATCAAAACCGCAGAAGAATTGTTCAATCACAATACGCCAAAAGTATTGCTTAATACAAAAAACGAAGCTTTATACTTTAGTAGAGAAACGGTCCCTTTCCTTAGAAATTATGAAAAAAAAGATTGGTTAAAACATCATACTTTCTATAAACATATTGGCATTTATGGCTATACGGTTGAAGTTCTTAAAGAAATAGCGAAATTATCTGTCAGCTCTCTGGAAAAAGCAGAAGCATTGGAGCAATTAAGATGGCTGGAAAGTGGTTACCGTATAAAAGTTTCTTTTACAGATTCCGAAACATTGGCGATTGACACACCTGAAGATCTGGAAAAAGTTTTAGCTGTTATTCAGAAATAATTTTTGTAAAAGCCGCTACTCTGTAAAAACAGGTAGTTGAGCGAGTTATTTTCTATTGAGAATTTAGCTGATGAAGAAGCAATGCCTTCTTCCTTGATTACCAATGGAAGAAGGTTAGCAAAAGATGTGTATATATTTCTAAGATAATTAGAGATCTTTAATATAGCTATGAAAAAGCTCTAAAGCTTCTATTTTCTTATCATTAAGAACAAAATCCAAATCGGAATGTAAATATTGTCGTAGATCGAATCCGTTATACTGAGGTAGGCTTTCCAGCACATTATCAATATGATTTATACCATACCGGAATGCTTCATTTAGCTCGTCTATGAATTCATCAGGAAGTTTTTTATTACTTACCCACGCAGCAAAAACAAAAGGCAAACCCGTAAACTTCATCCATTCTTCAGCCAAATCATATGTATATTCAAATTTTTGCTTCTTACCAAAAGTTCGGTCTCCAATCTGAACAAAGGCTGTTTTCTCTTGAGAAGAACTGCCGTAATCATCTGCATCTATAATCTTTATAGGATTGATTTCCCAAAAGTTCTTCATTAAAACCAAAGCCAGGTTATTAGACGATCTGGATTCAGGGTCCAACTGAATAAATTCGACTTCTTCTATAGGGCAGTTACTGAAAACAAATACAGAATTTACCTTACCGGTTGCTCCAATGCAATAGTTGGATATGATATGATATTCCTTTAAATTTAAGATAGCAGCTACGGGAATTAAACCAACGTCGGCTTTATCATCTATTAGCTTTTGTGCACACAAAGCTGGATAATCTACCTTTAAATCTATTTTATCTTTTATAGCAGAATGTTCTAAACCGTATAAAAAGGGTTTAGTATTGGTGTAACTAACCACCGAGAAACGAACCATAATAAGTAATTAAAAACGGGCAGTAAATTATTCTTCAATTAGTTGCAAATGAGCTAAACTATTGAATGTTTCTATTTCGTACTCTCCATCTGCATAATTTAAAATATAGAGTGAAGTATTCTGATGCGGAAAGAAGTCCATTTCTTTCAATTCTTTACCTGTAAGCTGGCACAATAACAAACGCATTGCCCGGCCATGCATACAGATCAGAATCGTTTTTTCATTTTCTTTATCTTTAGAAACAATATAATTCATTGCTTCCGCTTGTCTTTTATATACATCGTTGGGACTCTCTCCTTCTTCCGGTCTTGCATCGTAATCACCTGCATTCCAAGACTCTATAAGTTTCTCAAAATCTTCTCTAACTTCTGTAGAAATGCCTTTTCCTTCATGTTTCCCCCAGGCCATTTCATCTAGGCCAGCTACCTGCTCCCAAGGCAATGGAATTTCTAAAAATTTCTTAACTGTTTGATGAGTTCTTTTTAATGTAGATGTATAGACTTTATCGAAGGGAACCGATTTGTACATCTCATAAAACGCATCTCCCTGGGCAATCCCTGTTGCATTTAGATCTGCATTAATTCCCCTTCCCTGTACAACACCTGCTTTATTATAATCGGTTTCTCCGTGACGGATAATATAAATTTTCTTCTTGTCTGCGTTACTCATTATGAATTAATTACGGGTAAACTATAAAATTTAGGTTTTACTTCATCTTCAAACTCAAAATCTGTATAGTCGTTTATTACATTATATAAAGTATCTCTTTCTATAGGTTTACGCCCTACATCTTTAATTAGCCTTACTAACTGTTGGGTACTCATTGCCGGATTTTGTTCCTCTGCGCCCGCCATCGAATAAATTTTGGTGGTATCATCTAAAGTCCCGTCAATATCATCTACACCAAAATTCAAAGAAAGTTGAGCTGTATTTCTACTAATCATTGCCCAATAAGCTTTTATATGATCAAAATTATCCATATAAATACGAGCAATAGCATAATTCCGCAAATCTTCTACCACACTTACTTCTGGAACATCAGACATCTGATTATCTTTATTTCTAAATTTCAATGGAATAAATGCCTGAAAACCTCCTGTCTTATCTTGTAACTGGCGCAGGCGATCCATATGGTCTACACGATGCCAAAACTCTTCTATATGCCCATAAAGCATTGTAGCATTAGACCTCATACCCAGTTTATGAGCTTGCTCATGAATATCCAGCCATTGCTCTGCGGTACATTTATCATGGGCAATTTTTTCTCTTATTTCCGGATGAAAGATTTCCGCTCCTCCTCCAGGCATAGAATCTAAACCAGCTTCCTTTAAATATTTCATCCCATCGTAATGGGAAAGTTTAGCTTTTTTAAAGATATAGTAATATTCTACAGGTGTAAGCGCTTTAATATGTAAGTCTGAACGGTGTGCTTTGCATCTTGTAAAAAAATCGGCATAAAATTCCAGATTTTGTTTTGGAACCACTCCTCCAGTTATATGTACTTCCGTTACCGGTTCTTTATCATATTTCTTCACGATATCTATCATGCCGTCAACATCCATTTCCCAACCTTCTTCGCGTTGTTTAATCATTCTGGAATACGAACAGAATTTACAGTCATACACACAAATATTGGTAGGTTCTATATGAAAATTTCTGTTGAAATAGGTTAAATCTCCGTGTCTCTTATTACGTATGTAATTTGCTAAAATACCTAAATATGGGAGATCGGCTTGTTCGTAAAGATAGACGCCTTCATCAAAACTAATTCTTTCTTCGTTCTTAACTTTTTCTGCTATTTTTCTTAAACCCGGGTTTAAGTTATTGTTACTGAGAAGGCTTTCTATTTGGTGATCGTTATTCATCAGCAATTTTTTCTCAAAAATAAGAAATAATAGCATGTACTAGGTTTTTTTAATGTAAAGAACTTACCGCATGAACAGAAAAATGATTTTTTAAGGTTATTTAGTTTCTAAATTTCTAATTTAGCTCAAAATAACTCCACATGAAAATTGAAACCATATCTATACATGCTGGAAATAAACTGGATGAAGATAGTCGCGCAGTTACCCAACCCATAGTTTTGTCAAGTACTTTTGAAAGAGGAGAAGACGGTGGCTATCCTTCAGGTTACATGTATAGCCGGATAGACAATCCGAACAGAAAATCTTTAGAAAACGTTATTGCCAAATTAGAAAACGGTGCAGATTGTTGTGCTTTTGCAACAGGGAATACGGCAGGCATGTCTGTCTTCCAATGTTTAGAACCGGGAAGTCACGTAATCTGTCCGGATGACATGTACCACGGACTAAGAAACCAACTAAAATTTGTTTTTAAGGGTATTATAGAGCTGGATTTTGTTGATTTAACACAAGTAGATGAGATAGAAAAATATGTTAAAAGTAACACCCGAATGATTTGGGTAGAAACACCTTCCAATCCATTATTGAAAATAGCAGATATAACTGCTATTTCAGCCGTTACAAAAAAACACAATTTAAAACTTGTTGTAGATAATACATTTGCCACACCATATGGACAACAGCCACTTGCTTTAGGCGCCGATCTGATTATGCATTCGACAACCAAATACTTAAACGGACATTCTGATGTTTGTGGAGGTGCTGTAGTTACCAAAGAGAAGGATTCTTTTTGGGAAAGGATGAGAAACTTGCAGGTCCTTGGTGGTGCGGTTCCCTCCCCTTTCGATTGTTATCTGGTAACACGTGGTATTAAAACTTTAGCCTACAGAATGAGAGGCCATGAATATAATGCTTTCGAACTGGCAAAATATTTAGAAGCTCATCCTGCCATAGAACGTGTGTTCTATCCCGGTTTAAAATCTCATCCTCAGTTCGATTTAGCCCGTAAACAAATGACTTCTTTTGGAGGAATGCTATCTTTCTGTGTCAAAGGAGGTGAAGATCCGGCCAGGAGATTAGTAAACAATGTAAAGATATTTACACAGGCAACAAGTTTAGGCGGCGTAGAAAGTTTATTAGAACATCGTTACTCTATTGAAGGGCCAGACTCCAAAACTCCAAAAAATTTAATTCGGGTGTCCGTTGGATTAGAAAATCTAGAGGATTTAATAATGGATTTGGACACAAATTTGTAACTTATTCTGGTTTTGATCTAAAAAAATTAAAGCAAATTATAAAAATCCAAAATTTAATTTGGAAGTATAAAATATTATTTACTAAGTTTGCATCATATTGGTTGAAATACCAAGATCAATTCCTCTTTAAAAGGTCTTGATTTATAAAGAAGTGGTAAGAGATCAGGCTCTACGACCCACTGGCAACCTTCCAACAAGTACGGAAAAGGTGCCAAATCCTGCCCCGAAAGGGAAATATAAATAATTAAGACATGAAAAAATCTATTTTTTACAATTCTGGAAAATTACATCAACGTAGTATAACACATATTAGTCTATATCACCAATCTATGGCTAATTGTTGTATGTGTTGCTGTATGTGCTAATTCCCAGGCACTGCAAATCTTTGCCTATATTGCAGAAATTTGTAAAAGAATTTGTGCAAATCGCATAATCTAAAAAAACAGAATTAATTTAAACTTTAATCTAACAAGAAATGTCAACACAAAATTTGAAATTCGAGACTTTACAAGTACATGCAGGACAAGAAGTGGATCCTACTACCGGTTCAAGAGCAGTTCCAATATATCAGACTACTTCTTATGTTTTTAATAATAATGAACATGCAGCAAATCTTTTTGCTTTAAAAGAGTTTGGGAATATCTATACCCGAATTATGAATCCTACCACAGATGTGTTTGAGAAAAGGGTTGCTGCTTTAGAAGGTGGCGTTGCTGCTTTAGCAACTTCTTCTGGCCAGGCCGCACAGTTTCTTACTATAACAAACATTCTTCAAGCTGGAGACAATTTTGTTACTACTGGTCGTTTATATGGCGGTACCTACAATCAATTTAAAGTACAGTTTAAACGTTTAGGCATTGAAGCCAGATTTGCAAAAAATGACAATCCTGAATCTTACGAAGAACTGATTGATGAAAATACTAAAGCTTTATATGTAGAAACTATTGGAAATCCTGAACTCAATATCCCTGATTTTGACGGAATAGCTGCAGTTGCTAAAAAACATGATTTACCTTTTATAGTAGATAATACTTTTGGTGCAGGAGGTTATTTATTCAGACCTATTGAACACGGAGCTAATATTGTTGTTGAAGCTGCCACTAAATGGATAGGCGGTCACGGAACAAGTATTGGAGGTGTAATTGTTGATGCAGGAAATTACAACTGGGGTAATGGAAAATTCCCACAATTCTCAGAACCTTCCGAAGGATATCATGGCCTGGTTTTCTCTGATGTATTTGGTGTAAATGGTCCTTTTGGAAATATTCAATTTATTATCCGGGCAAGAGTGGAAGGTTTAAGAGATTATGGTGCAGCAATCTCTCCTTTTAACTCCTTCTTATTGATTCAAGGTTTAGAAACACTTTCTTTAAGAGTGCAGAGACATGTGGATAATACTTTAGAATTAGCAAAATGGTTGGAAACGCATCCGAAAGTAAAATCGGTAAATTACCCTGGTCTGGAATCTTCTCCTTATCATGCATTGGCTAAGAAATATTTAAAAAATGGCTTCGGTGGCGTCTTATCTTTCGAAGTTGTTGGAGATAAAGAAAATGCAACAAAGGTTATCAATGCACTTAAGTTAACCAGTAACCTGGCAAATGTGGGAGATGCAAAAACATTAATTATCCAGCCATCTGCAACTACTCATCAACAATTAAGTGAGCAAGAGCAAATTGCTGCCGGTGTTAAACCAGCCGCATTAAGGGTTTCGGTTGGTATAGAGCATATAGATGATATCAAAGCTGATTTTGAGCAAGCTCTTGCCACAATTTAGTAATAAGACTGTGTTTAAAAATATCGTCATTTCTTATGATTGAATAAGTCTCTGTCCGAAATACCTTGGGCAGAGATTCTATTCCAAATTTATTTCGGAAAATCAGTATAACATATTTTTAAACGTCTTCAAAAATAGAAGCATAGACTATAAAATGAATTTTAAGGTATACCAACATAAAAAGGAGTTTAGGCTGGAGAATGGTAAGAAATTGGAAAATCTGGAAATTGCTTATCATACCTACGGCAAGCTAAATAAAGAAAAAAATAATGTTGTTTGGGTATGCCATGCCTTAACAGCAAACTCAGATGTTTTTGATTGGTGGAAAGGTTTATTTGGCTTAAACGATTATTTCAATCCCGAGAATCATTTTATAGTTTGTGCTAATATCATAGGTTCACATTATGGAACTACTAATCCTTTAAGCATTAATCACAGCACTGGACACCCTTATTTTCTTTCCTTTCCGCAGTTTTCTATTAGAGATCTGGTACAGGCACATCAAATTTTAGCCGATCACCTCGACATCAAAGATATTGACGTTTTAATAGGTGGCTCTCTCGGAGGACAGCAAGCATTGGAATGGGCTGTTATCGAACCTGGAAGAATGAAAAATCTGATTGTTATGGCCACTAATGCCGCTCATTCTCCATGGGGAATAGCCTTTAATGAATCACAAAGATTAGCCATTGAAACAGACAGGACGTTTTATGCTAACCAGATAAATGGCGGGCAAAAAGGACTAAAAACGGCAAGAAGTATTGCCTTGTTATCTTATAGAACAGCAATATGCTACAACAAGACCCAAACTGAATACGAACTGGATAAAACAGCTTATTTTAAAGCTTCTTCTTATCAAAATTACCAGGGAGAGAAATTGGTTAAAAGATTCAATGCTTATAGCTACTACTATCTCACTAAAGCCATGGACAGTCATAATTTGGGACGCAGCAGACAAAGTATAGCGCATGCATTAGGAAAAATAAAAGCCAGTACACTTTCTATAGGTATTACTTCTGATTTATTATTTCCTGCGACAGAACAGAGATTAATAGCAGAACATATTCCTGGGGCCAAGTATTATGAAATTGATTCTGTATACGGTCATGATGGATTTCTTTTGGAAGTCAAAAAATTAGAAAATATCATTTCGAACTTTTTGCAACAAAAAAGTGTAGAAATAAAACAAGAAAAATTACTTACAGCATAAATGGGAAAAAAATTAAATATAGGACTATTCGGTTTTGGTGTTGTTGGACAAGGTTTGTATGATATCTCTGTTTCAAAAAATCTGAACTTCGAGTTCAAAAAGATTGCAATTAAAGATCCTAATAAAAAAAGAACTCTTCCCGAGTCTCTTTTTACTACAGACCGATGGGAAATACTGAACGATCCTGAAATCAACACTATTATAGAATTGATTAATGATGCTGACGCAGCTTATGAAATAGTAACAGAAGCTTTAAAAAGAGGGAAAAGCGTAGTTTCTGCAAATAAAAAAATGATCGCTACCCATTTAGAAGAACTGGTACAATTACAGGAACAACATGGTTCTTCTCTGCTTTATGAAGGCTCTGTATGTGGCAGCATTCCTATTATCAGAAATTTGGAAGAATACTATGATAATGAATTACTTTTCGCCATAAGCGGAATATTTAACGGCTCTTCTAACTATATTCTATCTAAGGTATTTAATGAAAATCAGCCTTATGACAAAGCCTTAAAGCAGGCCCAGGATTTAGGGTTTGCGGAAACTGACCCAACTTTGGATGTTGGCGGTTATGACGCTAAATATAAAGTTGCTATTGCTACTGCTCATGCTTATGGAATATTTATAAATCCGGATGATATTCTAAATATTGGCATCCAAAATTTAAGTAATGAAGACCTGAAATATGCAAAAGAAAAAGGCAAAAAATTAAAACTAGTACCTATCGCCAGAAAATTAGATGATGCCAATGTGGGAATTTATGTATTACCTAAACTGGTTTCTAAAGACGATTTCCTGTTCAACGTGGAAAATGAATATAACGGGGTGAGCGTACAAGCTGCTTTTGCAGATCAACAGTTTTTCTTTGGAAAAGGTGCAGGAGGACATCCTACCGGTGCGGCTGTATTTTCCGATGTTTCAGCATTGAGGTATGAATACAAATACGAGTATAAAAAAGCGAAGCAAGGATCAAAACTTGCATTAAATAATAAACAAGTTATCGAAATTTATCTCCGATTTAACACTTCTGATTTATTAGATAAGATTGATTTTTTAGATATTTCCGAGAATTACAGTTCCAAAGACTATCATTACATCATTGGAACTTTAACTATTGATGAACTTATTCTTAAAAAAGAAATAATCCTGAATGATGGCGCTTTTGTTGCCGAAACTGGTAAACAGATTTTATAAGTACTGGCACAATTTTGTCAAAACAGAGATCTACTACACCATTCATTTATAATATTAAAAATCCTGTCTGCAAACAGACAGGATTTTTAATATTATAATTACATACTTTAAACCAAATAGCTTTCAGCTTTTTCAAGAGCGATTTTTAAACCTTCCGGATTTTTACCTCCTGCGGTTGCGTAAAAAGGTTGTCCGCCTCCGCCCCCATTAATCTCTTTAGCTAATTCTCTAATGATTTTACCAGCATCCAAACCACGTTCCTGAACTAAATTTTCAGAAATCATAATCGTTAAATTAGGTTTTCCGTCTATACTGGATGCTAAAACTAAAAACAGATTATCAAAAATATCTTTTAATTGATAAGCCAGATTTTTTATTGCATCTGGGCTAGGTAAGTCAATTTCTTGTGCAATAAATTTAATGCCATTAACAATTTTGGCCTTTTCTTTTAATCTTTCTTTAAGCGTTGTCGCTTTTTCCAAAACAGACTTCTCTATCTCTTTTTTTAGTTTATTATTTTCTTCTAACAAAGTCTCCAGGCTTTTGGTAAGATCTTTTGGATTCTTTAAAAGCTCCTTAATTTCTGTTAATAGACGACTTTGATTATTGATATATTCTTCTGCTTTTAAAGCTGTAATGGCTTCTATCCGCCTTACTCCAGCAGCAACTGCGCTTTCGGAAACGATTTTAAAATAACCGATTTGTCCTGTTGCCCCCACATGAGTTCCTCCACAAAGCTCTTTTGAATAATTATCATCAAAAGTGATTACACGAACATAGTCACCATATTTTTCACCAAATAATGCCGTTACACCACTTTCCAATGCTTTTTGATAAGGCACATTGCGCTCTTCTTTTAATGCAATATTCTCTCTTATTTTCTGATTTACTATAGCTTCAATCTGTGCGACTTCAGCATCTGTAACTTTAGAAAAATGAGAAAAATCGAAACGTAGAATGTCTTCATTAACCAAAGATCCCTTTTGATTAACGTGATCTCCCAATACTGTTTTTAATGCTGCATGCAATAAATGTGTCGCCGAGTGATTGTTCTCTGTAAGTGTTCTTTTAACTACATCTACTTTTGCACTAAATTCAGCATTCAGATCATTTGGAAGTTTATCTGCAAAATGAATAATTAAACCGTTTTCTTTTTTCGTATCGTTAATTCCAACTGTTTCTGAGTCACCAATTAAAAAGCCCGCATCACCAACTTGCCCCCCACTTTCTGCGTAAAACGGAGTTACGTCCAACACCAGTTGATATTGTTCTTTACCTTTGGCCTTTACTTTTCTGTATTTTAATATTTTAGATTTAGCTACTACGTTATCATAACCAACAAACTCCACTTCCTCACCTTCGTTGACTGTAACCCAATCTCCTGCGTCAATAGCTGTAGCTGCTCTGGAACGCTCTTTTTGTTTTTGAAGTTCTGCGTTAAAGCCTTCCATGTCAACAGCTAAATTTTGTTCTCTGGCCATTAACTCGGTCAGGTCAATAGGGAAACCATAAGTATCATATAGTTCAAAAGCAAATGTCCCGTCTATCTTCCCCTTTTTATTTTCCTGAATATATCTTTCAAAACGATTAATACCGTTTTCCAGAGTTCTTAAAAATGAATTTTCCTCTTCTAAGATAACTTTCTGAACAAAGTCTTTCTGAGAAATTAATTCGTCAAAAACACCTCTAAACTGCTCTGCCAATAAAGGAACCAGGTTATTTAAAAAAGGGTCTTTAAAGCCCAGATACTGATAAGCATAACGTACGGCTCTCCTTAGAATACGACGTATAACATATCCAGCTTTGTTATTAGAAGGCAACTGCCCGTCGGCAATAGCGAAAGCAATAGCTCTTATATGATCTGCCATTACACGCATTGCAACCGCCTGATTCCAGTCTTTATCTGCCGGTGTCGCATCTGCGTTATATGGTATGCCTGAAGACTCAGCAATAAAATTAATTATTGGGGTAAAAACATCCGAATCGTAATTAGATGTTTTGCCCTGTATAACACGCACTAAACGCTCGAAGCCCATTCCTGTATCCACATGTTGGGCTGGAAGCTTTTTCAAAGAGCCATCTTTTAAACGATTGAACTCCATAAAGACATTGTTCCATATTTCTATAACCTGAGGGTCATCTGCATTCACGAGAGTAGCGCCATCTATTTTAGCCCGTTCTTGATCAGATCTGTTATCAAAATGAATTTCAGAGCATGGACCACAAGGACCTGTATCACCCATTTCCCAAAAATTATCTTTCTTGTTTCCTTTCAATATTCTGCTTTCGGGAACAAATGCTTTCCAGAAATTATAAGCATCCTGATCCATGGGTAAGCCTTCTTTTTCGTCACCTTCAAAAACTGTCACATACAAACGTTCCTTATCCAATTTTAAAACATCTGTAAGTAGCTCCCAGCTCCAGGTAATAGCTTCCTTTTTAAAATAATCTCCAAAACTCCAGTTACCCAACATTTCGAACATCGTATGGTGATAGGTATCAATCCCTACCTCTTCCAGGTCGTTGTGTTTACCCGAAACACGCAAACATCTCTGCGTATCAGCAACACGTGGATATTTAATTGGGGCTTCTCCTAAAAACAGATCTTTAAATTGGTTCATACCTGCATTGGTAAACATCAAAGTAGGATCGTTCTTAACAACAATTGGTGCAGATGGAACTATTTGGTGGCCTTTAGATGCAAAAAAGTCTAAAAATGCCTGACGAATTTCGTTAGCAGTCATACTCATAATAGCTTGCAAAGATAAAAGATGAAACGTATTTTTCTGATATGTTTTTCAATTCAAGACAGATATATTCTATTTGAATTAGGAATTGAGCCAATTTTCTAGCTAATTTGCGGCAGAAAACTATATTTAACAAGAGCATAATTAATGAAATCCGTTTTTTTGTACTTATACCTTTTGCTTACCCTAACATCAATAATATCCTGTCAATCAAACAGTAATAAAGCAGAACACAAAACAAAGGATTCAATAAATTTTGAATCTATAAAAGGAATTACCTTCCATGAAGTAAATCGTAAATTTGAGAACGGACTTTCATTCGACACAATTGGCTTTCAACAGGAACCCGAATGGATTATTAGATTTCAGCGTAACGATTCTGTTGAAGTTTATTCTTATGAGTTAAAGAAACTCGTTGGTTTTTATTTACACCATGACCATAAAAACTACTATAACTTCGCCAGGGAATGGTTTGCAGTTAAGCTTTTATCCAAAGACAGTATCATATTACAACGTTTAGAAGTTAAAAGTCTTAGAGTAAAAAACGATGACAGATCTAATGTTTACATGACTTTTTATTCAGAAGACTATATGGATAAAGTGCTGCGCAAAAATAAAGAGGAATTAATGCGCCCGAGTGCCAAAGATACAGCATTTGTTAGGGAAAGGATAGATTTGGCAAATGCACACCCTTTAGATTCTGCCTACTTATTTGCAGCAAGAAATCCTGTAAAATTAGAGAGTAAAAGCAAAGCGATTATGGTAGAGAAGTTTTCCTCTTTTGATCCCCTCACAAAAAGCAGTTCTTATGATTACCTGTATCCGGAATACAAGATTAACATTAAAAATGCCTATAAAAATTTCAACTATGCTTTCAGGATTGTTGTGGATACTTCTGGTAAGATAACTGTTTATGACTTTCCTACTTATGAGGAAGACACCAAAGAAAACATGAAGAAAGTTCTACAGGGAATCTGTGATATTTATTTAAGCAATCTGTTAAAAGTAACGCCCGGAAATACGTTAGGAATTCCGCAAGCATCTTTAATTACAGTATATGTAAAAGGCAAATCTTAATTGCTTTCCACTTCCTTTTTCTCGGGTTTCCGAATAATATATCCGTAAAAAGAGATATTAGAACGTTGATTACTATTTACACTGAGTGTTGCATAACCGTTGTCCGATATGGATAGATTCATGGAATTCACTTCTCTATAATCTTTAGGAACAATTGTTATATCCCACCCGCTTTTTCTCCCTTTTCTTTCTTTATATTCAAAATTCTTTGAAGTGAATTTAATTCCGCCCTGCGTGGGATCTATCGGTGCTGTAAAGGCGCGCCCAAAAAATGGCAAGTAAGCTTCAATTTCTATTTTCCCTATTTTAAGGTCATATTCACTGGTTAAATTAACTGTTCGGCCTCTTTGCGTTAAAGCATTCTGAGCCACAAAAATATATTCCTGTTTTTTAATCAGTTCCTTTAACTCATCTCCTTTTACTTGCGAAAAAAGATCACTGTTTGCCATCAGTAATATCACTACCGAAAAAGCTACTATTTTTAAAAATTTCATGATGCAAATATTATTATGTATTAACGTTAAAAAATCGGTAAAGTTTTATGCTGATATTCTGTTAACAGCTAACAGAACTTTATCTTCCCGGGAGCAAACCCTATCCCCCTCATCTTGATGGAAGGATAACCTATCCCTCGAATGCTCTCGTATGCGAGTTAAGTTAAGAGTCCCCCTCATCCGCCCGTTGGGCACCTTCTCCCTCGGGGCTACTGTGTGTACACAAGTTTGATTAAAAAACCGGAAATTAGAAAAATGAATAGTCCTGTTAATAGCAATCCTGATTTTA
>NZ_JBEBVH010000055.1:0-18032 GCF_040392825.1 Pseudopedobacter sp. | reverse complement strand
GTTCTCCTTTTTTGTTGTTTCAAAATAAAGTAAAGTTTATTCTGCAGAAGTTGCTTCTTCTTCTTGAGATTCTGCTTGTACTTCTTCAGCTGGTTCTTCTGCAACCGGAGTGTTTTTAGCAACAATTGCAGCAGCTTTAGCTTCTCTTTTCTTTGATTCGTCTGCTAAGTTAGCCTTTTTAGCTTCTTCTTTTTTAGATGCTAAACCAGCTTTTTTAGCGTTGATTTGAGCGTCTTTACCTTCTAACCAAGCATTGAATTTTTCGTTTGCCTGCTCTTCAGTTAAAGCACCTTTTCTGATTCCACCGTTTAAGTGGTTTTTGTAAAGAACACCTTTGTAAGAAAGAATAGCTCTGGCAGTATCTGTTGGTTGAGCTCCATTTCCAACCCATTTTACAGCGCTATCAAAATTGATATCAATTGTAGCAGGATTAGTGTTTGGATTGTAAGAACCCAATCTTTCGATGAATTTACCATCTCTTGGTGCTCTAGAGTCTGCCACTACAATGTAGTAGAAAGGTCTTCCTTTTTTACCGTGTCTTTGTAATCTGATTTTAGTTGCCATTTTTTAAATTCATTAAAGTTTGCAATATCCCCTTACTCGTAAGGGATTGCAAAGGTATGAATTTGATTTTAATTATCTACTAATCAAGAGACTATTTTTTAGCTCTCTCTTCAATTAGTTTCAATAACTGATCGGGGTGGTCTGTAGTAATAAAATCGATCCCCTTATCTAAAAATCGGTTCATATCCGCTTCCTTATTTACGGTCCATACATTTGTTTTGAGACCTAAGGATTTAGCAGTCTGTATATAATCTGGATTTTTATCATAAACTGAAAAATGGAAATCCAATCCGCTTAAACCATCTTCCTTTATTTTATTAGGGGTAACAGCTGTTAGAGAATAAACTATCGCTTCCGGATAAATAATAGCCAGTTCTTTCGCAGATTCGTAATCGAAAAGGATAAATTCTGTAATGTCTTCCACCTTCATTTTCTTTACCATTTCAACAGATTTCCTTACCGTTTCTTTAGTTCTTTCTATTCCCAAAGGAGAAGTTTTTATCTCATAAATCAGTTTTGTCTTATGTTTGTTTTGCTTTTTCCCAATCTTCAGGAACTCCTCTACTTTAGGTATAGTTTCGCCATTTGCCATTTTTAAATCTAAAAGTTCTTTATAGGTTGAAGAAGCTATATCTTTACCCAGAAAATCTTTATCATGATTCACAACCAGAATGTTATCCTTCGTAAGATGTACATCAAATTCTGACCCATAACATTTCAATTCAATCGCTTTTTTTAAAGCCGCTCTGGAATTTTGCGGTGCTATTTGCTCTTGCCATGCACCCCTGTGAGCTATAACAGGATTATTTTGAGCTTTTACGGTATAAGACATTATTAAGCTTAAAACTAAAGGGACAATATTTTTTATAAACATTTTTTATCTCGTTTTTTTATATTGAAACTACGTATTTTTACAACAATTAAAAACATTTTATATTACTAAATGATGAAATATTTACTTTCTGCACTTCTATTAGTTTGTTTTAACCTTTCTTTTGCAGATCATATTATAAAGAAAACGAATAAAAACGGTAAAGTAGAAGTATTTGAAAAAGGGGACAAGGTTCGCATTTCTTATCCCGGCGGAAAACTTTCTCCAAAAAGCAAAAAAGAATTAAAAGGTATAAGTGGTAGAATTTCCGAAATAAAAGGAAACTCTTTTATTATTAAAAGTAAACACCAAAAAGAAATAGAGCTTAATTTAAATGAAGTTGTTGCTTTAAAGAAAACCGGCACTTTCGGTTATGCTGCTGCTTTGATTGGAACTTACGCTATTATTGGCGGGGGAGTTATTTATGCAGGAAGTGAGGCCGATTTAAACCCGGGAATAACTCCTCTATTAGGCGCAGTGGCAATAATACCATCTGCTTTAATTGCTACCAGCATTTTTTACCCTGCAAATCCAAGAAAAACAGCAAACAAACATTATACACTAGAAATTATCAACCAATAAAAATATGATTATAACCACTACGCCAAATATTGAAGGCAAAAGAATAGTTAAGTATTTGGGTGTTGTAACTGGCGAAGCCATTATCGGGGCAAATTTTGTAAAAGATATTTTTGCAAGTATCAGAGATATTGTTGGAGGAAGGGCTGGTTCTTATGAAGAAGGCTTAAGAGAAGCAAAAAATATCGCATTAACTGAAATTCAACAAAATGCCCGTAATCTTGGAGCAAATGCAATCGTTGGAATAGATCTGGACTTTGAAACAATAGGCGGTTCAGGAAGTATGCTGATGGTTTCTGCCAGTGGAACAGCGGTAATTATTGAAGACTGAAAATCAAATATCTTTTTTTGATAAGTTGCGATACGATATTTTATAAGAGGTTATTTCACTTTAAACAGAAAATAACCTCTTAATTAAGTCTATAGCGAAAGGATTTCTACTATCTTCAGTAAACTCTGGTTAACGTCTTTATTGTGTTTAATTGCATGATCTAATGGCGTAAATTCTACCTGCCCGTGAATTAATCCCGCCATTACAGCTTTCCTTCCTTCCAATAGACCCTCAACAGCAGCAACTCCCAGACGACTAGCTAAAACCCTATCCATGCAAGTAGGTTTACCCCCTCTTTGAATGTGCCCTAAAACAGAAACTCTTGTGTCATAATGCGGGAATTTTTCTTTAATAATTTCACCTAATTTAAATGCGCCTTCGCCCCCTTCTGCTACCATAATAATTTTAGAAGATTTATCTTTTCTTCCTACCTCTAAGCGGTGTAATAAATGGGGAACATCTGTTTTTGTTTCCGGAATTAAAATAGCTTCGGCACCGACCCCAATACCACTTCTTAGAGCTATTAAACCACAATCTCTTCCCATGACTTCAATAATAAATACTCTGTCATGAGACTCTGCTGTATCTCTAATCTTATCCACAGCATCAACAGCGGTGTTTATTGCAGTATCATAACCTATAGTAAAATCGGTCCCGTATAAATCATTATCAATAGTTCCTGGTAATCCAATAATCGGAAGGTCGAACTCTTCGCCAAAAATCTTGGCCCCTGTAAAAGTTCCGTCCCCTCCAATAACAACTAAAGCATCTATTCCTTGAGATTTTATTTGTTCGTAAGCCTTTTTTCTGCCTTCTGTAGTTTGGAAAGCTGCACTTCTCGCGGTCTTCAGTATTGTCCCCCCACGTTGAATAATATTGGCAACAGATTTTCTGTCCATCTCCAAAAACTCTCCGTTTATGGCTCCTTCGTAACCTCTTCTAATACCAACTACTTCTAAATCGTAATATAATGCTGTGCGGACAACCGCTCTGATAGCGGCATTCATCCCAGGAGCATCTCCTCCAGATGTAAGTATCCCTATTTTATTTATTTGTCTTTCCATTATTTGTTCAAGAGGGTTTAAATGTTTGTGCAAACATTTAAAAAAATGATAAGCGAATATAAGATATTATGTAAAAATTATAAAATATAAGTCTATAATACGAAACTGACTTCTTTTATATTGAAATTTCTGTTAATATTTCCAGATTCTATAACGAGTCTACCCATATTATCTATGTCTGTAATTCTCCCCTCAAAAACATCTTCATTACACCTGAATAGGCTCGGAATATTAAACCGAAATAAGTTTTGGAGATATTCCTTATCCAAATTCTTACCTGCCTGCAATTCTAAATATCTTTTTTCTAAAGCAACACAAAGAATTTCTAAAACCTTTTGTAAATCCAATTCTTGTTTTGTAATCAGACACATAGATATGGCATGATTTACATCGTAAAATTCAGTTTGATTGACATTTAGTCCGATACCAATAATACTGTCTCTCAGGTACTTTCCCTGAAGTCTATTTTCGATAAGAATACCTGCTATCTTCTTATTTCCCACATAAATATCATTAGGCCATTTAATCTTACAATCTTCTGTAAAAAAATGCGTTAAACAGTCATGAACGGCCAGAGATATTGCTTTGTTCAGATTAAACTGGTTAGTGGCAAGAACAAAATCTGTTTTAAGAAAAAAGCTTACGGTAAGATTTTTTTTTGCAGGAGCCAACCATTTGTTTCCATATTGCCCTCTACCTGCAGTCTGATGGTCTGCCATTATTACAGTTCCATTTGCTGGTGGCCCATAATTTGAAAGCATTAATTTAAGGAAATTATTAGTAGAATCTATTTCTGTTAATTTTTGAATGCTTTGGCCAACAAATAGTGTGGGAAAAGTGTTATTTTGCAATATGTTATAATTAGAGTCTCAAAACTAAAATTTTTTAATGGTAAAAAACAAAAAACCTAATAAGAGGATAGATATTTCTGCAGTTATAGTGCATGGAATACAAGAAAAAAAGGGAAATGATATAGTTAGGCTTGATTTAAGAAATATTAACAGCTCGGTGGCTGATTATTTCATAATTTGCCATGCTGATTCTTCTACACAAATGAGAGCCATAGCAGACAGTGTTGAAAAAGAAGTATACTTAGTAAGCGGACAAGATCCTATACATAAAGAAGGTTTTGAACAGGCAGATTGGATTTTATTAGATTATATTGACATAGTTGTTCATATCTTTAGGACCGAGAAAAGGTCTCATTTCGGTATAGAAGATCTTTGGGGAGATGCTGCTATCGAAGAATACAAAAGTGCCTAAACGTTTTAAAATAGAAAATGAAAGAAAATTCAGATAAAAAAAGGTCGATTAAAAAAGTTCCCGGGAAGAAGATCGTTCCGAAGCCGCCAAAATTCAATATCATGTGGATATATGCTGCTATTGTTTTGGCCATATTGGGAGTACAATTTTTCGCCGGAATGAATAACGCCAGACTTATCACTTATCAGAAGTTTGAAAGAGATATGCTTAAACCTGGCGATGTGGAAAAATTAGTTGGTTATCGTCAGGACGATCTGTATAATGTGGAGGTTTACATTAAAAAGGACAGCCTGGAAGCAAAAGATAAATACAAGGATGTAAGAGATTCTGGTAACTTTGGTGTTGGTGGCGGTCCACAGTATATCTTTAAAGACGGTTCTTTCGAATCTTTAGAAAAAAGACTGGATAAGTCACAGGAAAATCTTCCAGAAGGACAGAGGATAACAGTGCAGCCAGAGACAAGAAATAATCCTATTTCGGGATGGTTCTGGACGGTCATTTTCCCTATAATTCTTTTTGCTTTGTTATGGATTTTCCTGATGAGAAGAATGGGGGCTGGTGGTGCCGGTGGTGCTGGCGGACAAATCTTCAATATAGGAAAATCAAAAGCTCAGCTTTTCGATAAGGAAAGCCAGGTTACTATCACATTCAACGATGTTGCTGGCCTTAACGAAGCAAAACAGGAAGTAATGGAAATTGTAGATTTCCTTAAAAACCCTAAAAAATATACAAATCTTGGAGGTAAAATACCAAAAGGAGCTTTACTTGTTGGTTCTCCCGGTACAGGGAAAACCTTATTAGCGAAAGCTGTTGCCGGAGAAGCTCAGGTTCCGTTCTTCTCGATGTCCGGATCAGATTTCGTAGAGATGTTTGTTGGAGTTGGTGCTTCCAGAGTAAGAGACCTTTTTAAACAAGCTAAAGAAAAAGCACCTTGTATTATTTTTATAGATGAGATTGATGCTATTGGTAGAGCCAGAGGTAAAAATAGTATGATGGGCGGAAATGATGAGCGTGAAAATACATTGAACCAGCTACTTGTTGAAATGGATGGTTTCGGTACAGATTCTGGTATTATCATTATGGCTGCGACTAACAGGGCAGATGTTTTAGATAGTGCTTTATTGAGACCGGGACGTTTCGACAGACAAATTTATGTTGATATGCCGGACATCAATGAGCGTAAGGAAATTTTTAAAGTACATTTGAAACCTATTAAACTGGAAGACGGTATCGATATCAATTTCTTAGCTAAACAAACTCCGGGATTTTCGGGTGCAGATATAGCCAATCTTTGTAATGAAGCTGCTTTAATTGCCGCGAGAAAAGGAAATCAGTCTGTAACTAAGCAAGACTTTCTGGATGCTGTGGACAGAATTATAGGTGGTTTAGAAAAGAAAAACAAAATTATTACAAAAGAAGAAAAAAGAGCTATTGCTTTCCACGAAGCTGGCCACGCTACTATTTCATGGCTATTAAAACATGCCCATCCATTAATTAAGGTAACCATTGTTCCTCGTGGACAATCTTTAGGTGCTGCCTGGTATTTACCAGAGGAAAGGAGCATTACTACAAGCGAACAAATTTTAGACGAAATGTGTTCTGCTCTAGGGGGTAGAGCTTCGGAACAATTAATGTTTGGAAAAATTAGTACAGGTGCGTTAAGCGATTTAGAGAAAGTAACAAAGCAAGCATACGCAATGGTTTCTATCTATGGATTAAACGAACGTATGGGAAATATATCTTACTACGATTCCAGAGGTCAGGAAGCTTTTACAAAACCTTATTCAGAGACTACTGCCCGAATTATAGATGAAGAAGCTAGTAAAATCATAGAAGAACAATATAAGAGAGCTTTAGGCATTCTAACTGAAAATAAAGAAAATCTGATAAAGCTGGCGGAGAAATTGCTTCAAGCAGAGGTTATCTTTAAAGAAGATTTGGAGGAAATATTTGGTAAGCGACCTTTTGACGAAGAATCTACCGAGCTTCTTGCAGAAGACGAAAAGAAAGTAGCGGAAGAGGAGCAACAAGCACAGGCTGCTAAAGAAGTAACTACAACAGAAAGTTAAATAAAAAATCCCCCGTTTCCGGGGATTTTTTTTGCCCAAAAACATTTCATTACATTTGCACTTATAAGTTAAAATTCTCGTTGCTATTCTATAAAAGTTTGAGCGATAATATTGGTAACTAGTTACATTTCTAACTACACTTACATAATGAACGAAACAACCTCTAAAGAAAAATTACTGAAGAAAATAAGAAAGGCTCTTCTCGAAAAAAGAGATAACCCGTATCCAAATCTAGAAGAAGCTCCTTTATATCCGGAAACGGACGAAATGCCTGAAGTAATTTTTGCTGAGGAATTAATAAAAGTGGGCGGAAATTTTGTATTCTGCGAAGATGAAATTCATCTCATAGAAAACATCATTTTGCTCGCTGAAGAGAAAAAATGGCGCAAAATTTATTGTTGGGAAAAACCTCTACAGAATTTACTTCATAAATACGAGTATCCTTTTTACGAAAGCGATAAGGATTTTGAGTTAGCAGAAGTTGGATTAACCCTTTGCGAATCATTAATTGCCAGAAATGGTTCTGTTCTCATTAGCAACGCTAATACTGCTGGCCGCCGTTTAAGTATTTACCCTCACGTCCATATAGTAATTGCTTATACTTCTCAATTAGTTATGGATTTAAAGGATGCTTTTCAATTATTAAAAGATAAATACGAGAATAATCTTCCTACCATGATTAGTAATATCACAGGACCAAGTCGCACTGCTGATATTGAAAAGACATTAGTTTTAGGTGCGCATGGCCCTAAAGAGTTTTATGTTTTCTTATTGGAAGACGAAAATAATTAGTTTAATCAGGTTCAGCATGGATCAAAAATACTAAAAATTTTAGTATTTTTGATCCATGCTAAATAATAATTCTGATTTTTTAAAGGGACGTGGTGCTCAAGGCAATATCAATAATAAGTTCAATAAACTTAAATATAGTCTGGAGCATGTGGAAGGTTTGGATGAGGAATTTATCCAGGGCGTAAAAACAGAATTCATTATCGAACATCCAAAATCCATTGTCTCTTATAATACAAGCAAAGATTTATCATTTGGAAATTCTATAAATCCATATCATGGATGCGAACATGGTTGTATATATTGTTATGCCAGAAATTCTCATGAATATTGGGGATTTGATGCTGGTTTAGATTTCGAAAGCAAAATTATTGTAAAACCCAATGCTGCAGAACTGCTTAGAAAAGAGTTTAATAAAAAAAATTATAGGCCAGAACCTATTTTATTATCTGGGAATACAGACTGCTACCAACCTGCTGAAAGAAAATTCAAAATAACCAGATCGCTTTTGGAGGTTTTTCTAGAGTATAGGCATCCTGTTCATATCATCACCAAAAACAATTTGATTCTTAGAGATTTAGACATTCTAACAGAGTTACATCAACTTAATTTAGTATCTGTTAGTCTAAGCATTACCTCTTTAAATGAAGATTTAAGAAATAAATTAGAACCACGCCCTGTAACAGGGAAAGGAAGATTAAAAGTGGTGAGGGACTTACGCGATATTGGAATTCCTGTAAATGTAATGATTGCTCCTATAATCCCAGGCTTAAATAGCGATGAAATTCCGAAAATTATTGAACAAGCTGCTTTAAATGGTGCTTTAAGTGCTGGTTTTACTATTGTTAGATTAAATGGCGCCATTGCAGAAATTTTCACAGATTGGCTCCGTAAAACTTTTCCGGACAAAGCAGAAAAAACCATACACCGTATTCAGGCATGCCACAACGGTAAATTAAACGACACAAGATGGGGATCCAGAATTTCCGGAGACGGTATAGAAGCAGAAGCCATCCATAAATTGTTCAAATTATCTTTAAAAAAGTATGGTCTGCCAAAACCTAAAAGATCTCTAGATTATAGATTGTTTATAAATAAATACAAAGTCAAATTATCATTATTTTTATAATTTATTTAAATAATTTATAAACTATCTTTTAAAAACTCTCTATTTTTGCATACCTTTAAAACTATAGACCAAAATAGTATTTAGTCTAAGCAAAGAAATGAGTAAAATAAAATCGGTTATTGTTGGAACGGGGAGTTATGTTCCGGAAAATATTATTAAAAATGAAGCTTTTTTAAATCATAGTTTCTATGAAAAAAATGGAACTAAGATTGAGAAGGAAAATCAGGAAATTATAGATAAATTTCAATCTATTACAGAAATTGAAGAAAGAAGGTATACATCTCCAAACCAATCTACTTCCGATATAGGTTATCTTGCGGCATTAGACGCTTTGGAAAGTTCTGGTATAAATGCTGAAGAACTTGATTATATCATTGTTGCTCATAATTTTGGAGATATCCATGAAGGTAAAAATAGAATAGATTTACTCCCTGCTATTTCAAGCAGAATTAAACATAAATTGCAAATACAAAATCCGGATTGTATAGCTTATGATTTACCTTTCGGCTGTCCCGGTTGGGTGCAGGCTATCATCCAGGCAGATTATTTTATACGTTCTGGCGATGCAAAAAAGGTTTTAGTAATTGGCGCTGATACGCTATCAAAAATTACCGATCCTCATGATAGGGATTCCATGATTTTCGCTGATGGTGCTGGTGCTACGATTTTAGCAGCTGAAGAAAACTCTAATAAGGGGATTTTAGCTCACAAAACGCAATCGCACACATTTGAGGAAGCTTACTACCTTAAAATGGGAGCTTCTGATAACGCCAATAGCACAGAGCCAGAGGATCTATATATTAAAATGGAGGGCCGAAAAGTATATGAATATGCTTTGAAAAATGTTCCTGCTGTTATGAAAATGGCTTTAGATAAATCGGGTGCAAATGTTTCCGATGTAAAAAAAGTTTTAGTACACCAGGCAAATGGAAAAATGGACGAAGCTATTTTAAAAAGATTTTTAAGGCAGTATCAAATTAAAGATGTAGATCATGACATTATGCCAATGACTATCTCTAAGTTTGGTAATACTTCTGTTGCTTCTGTACCCACTATGCTGGATTTTATTCTGAAAGGTAAATTAGGTCATCACAAAATAAACGAGGGAGATGTAGTTATGTTTACATCTGTTGGAGCCGGAATGAACATTAATACAGTTGTGTATCAGTATTAACGTTCTGATTTTCCATTTTTGTGCTGAAAATCTTTGATTTGTTTTTCCAGACTATCGATTCGCTCAATTTGCATTTTTTGTATTTTCATAAGCGTTTCCATTTGTTCTGTGATTAACAAATCAATTTTCTCATGTAATGTTTTTATTTCTATTTCTGCCTTTAAATTCACTATATAATCGTCTTCTGCTCTAACTCTGTCTTTTTCTTCCTGTCTGTTTTGGCTCATCATAATAATAGGCGCCTGAAATGCTGCTAAACAGGATAACAATAGGTTTAAAAGGATAAACGGATAGGGATCAAATCCTTTGTCAGAGAAAAAATATACATTAATAGCCATCCACCCTATAATAACAATCAAAAAAAGTATTATAAAATTCCAGCTTCCGCCAAAAGCAGCAACTTTATCGGCAAGCCGTTGTCCCAAACTTAATTTTTCCTTTGACTCCAGTTTCTTTGATATCAACTGTTCTTCTTCAATAGACTTAAGAACAATCTGATGTAATTTTCGTAAATGCTGATCACTGGTTTCAAGCAAGTGCTTATAATTGGTTTTTCTTTTCATATATAAACTTACTAAAAGGCCTCAATTATTTTTTGAGGCCTTTAATTATTTTATTTCCTGATAGGAAACACTCATATTCTGAAACATGAATGCCCATTTATCTGCTTGTTCCTGAATAATCATGTTGGTAGGTTTCCCAGCCCCATGTCCTGCATTTGTCTCTATTCTTATTAATACCGGATTATTTCCTTTATGATATTCCTGCAAACGGGCAGCAAATTTGAAAGAATGTGCTGGTACAACCCTATCATCATGATCTGCTGTAGTAACCATAGTAGCCGGGTATTCCACATCTTTCCTTATCGCATGATATGGTGAATATTTATATAGATATTCGAACATTTCCTTAGAATCATCGGCAGTTCCGTAGTCATAAGCCCAACCGGCACCGGCAGTAAATTTATGATACCGTAACATATCCAAAACTCCAACAGCCGGAAGAGCTACTTTAAAGAGTTCTGGTTTTTGTGTAATAGCTGCCCCCACCAATAAACCTCCGTTAGATCCACCAGAAATTCCCAGATATGGAGTAGAAGTATATTTATTGTCTATCAGATATTGTGCAGCTGCAATAAAATCATCAAAAACATTTTGCTTCTGCATTTTAGTTCCGGCAATATGCCATTTCTCTCCATATTCGCCTCCACCTCTTAAATTTGGTACAGCATAAATCCCTCCCTGTTCTAATAAAACGATATTTGAAGTGCTAAAAGCTGGTGTAAGGCTAATATTGAATCCACCATAGGCATATAATAATGTTGGATTCTTGCCATTCAATTCTATTCCTTTTTTATGAGTAATAATCATTGGAACTTTTGTTCCATCTTTTGAAGTATAGAAGACCTGCTTAGATTCATATTTAGAAGGATCAAATTTGACTCCCGATTTTTTATATTCTTCTGATTTTCCTGAAGCTATATCATATTTAAAAATTGTAGGCGGATAAACATACGATGTGAAGGTATAATATAAATCTTTCTCCTCTTTTTTTGCTCCGAATCCAGACGCTGTTCCTAAACCTGGTAAAATAATTTCTTTCTCTTTTTTCCCAGAATAATCAAACTGAATTACATAAGAGGTAGCATCTTTCAGATAATTAGCAAAAAGTTTGTGCCCACCGGTAGAGACTTGTAAAACGTTCTCTGTTTGTGGAATTATATCTTTCCAATTTGCAGGGTCTGGATCGGAAATATTTGCTTTCACTAATCTAAAATTAGGCGCATTTAGATTGGTGAATATGAGTAAATCTTCGCCTTCATTATCTATCACTTCGTGATTATTATCGAAATTTTTTACGATTTGCATGATAGAAGAATTTCCTTTGCTCAGGTCCTGTACATATAATTCGTTTCCAGTGGTAGAAACTGCCGCTGTTATAACCAAAAATCGTTCGTCCTCAGTTAGCGTAGCTCCAATATATCTTCTTGGTGTTTCCTGACCTCCAAAAATCAGTTTATCCTGACTTTGAGGAGTCCCCAATTTATGATAAAATAACTTATGATGTTGGGTTAAACCCGAAAGCTGACTTCCTTCTTTTGGTTTATCGTAACTACTATAATAGAATCCATCATTACCCTTCCAAGCCAGATCAGAGAATTTAATATCAACCATAGTTTCTCCAATTTGGTCTTTGTTTTGGGTATTCAAGACAATTACTCGTCTCCAATCAGAACCACCATCTGAGATCTGATATGCTACCAAACTTCCATCTTTTGAAAAACTGATTCCGGCCAACGAACTGGTTCCATCTTTAGAAAACTGATTGGGATCTAAAAAGACCTCTGGTTTACCATCTCCAAGTTGTCTATATAAAACAGCCTGATTTTGCAATCCGTCATTTTTGAAGAAATATGTAAATTTTCCCTCTCTAAAAGGTGCCGAATATTTTTCATAATTCCACAATTGTGTTAACCGCTCTCTTATAGCTTCCCTAAATGGAATTTGGGATAGATAATTTTGTGTTACTTTATTTTCTTCTACTACCCATTCTTTCGTTTCTTCAGATAAATCGTCTTCTAACCATCTGTACGGGTCCTCTACAGTTGTTCCGAAGAGATTATCTTTAATATCAATCTTCTTGGTATTAGGATAAGGCAAAATGGTGATTTTATCTTTTGGTTGAATCATGTTTTGTTTCTCTGAGCTAGTACAGGCAGCGATTGCAACACTAGCTATTAAAAATGCGGCCGTTTTCTTCATATCGTTAAAAGATTCTAAATTAAATACAGCATATAGGTAAATAAAGTTTTGCGAGTAACAATTTAAATATATTAATCTTCTAACAATTTATCGTCAATTAATTTTGATGTTTTTGCTCCTAGTTTTCTGATATTTTCTGCTCTTGATACCAGATTCCCTGTTCCGCTTGTCAGTTTGTTCATGGCATCTGTATAAGCTTTTTGTGACTTATCTATACTATCTCCAATTTTACTCATATCATTTACGAAACCAACAAACTTATCATAAAGCGCACCTGCTTTGGTAGCAATCTCAATAGCATTTCTGGTTTGCTGTTCTTGCTTCCAAATAGAGGCCACTGTTTTTAAAGTTGCCAATAGAGTAGAAGGTGTCACAATAACGACCTTTCTGCTCCAGGCGAAATCAAAAAGGTCTCTATCAGCCTGAACAGCTATTGCAAAAGAAGATTCAATGGGCACAAATAACAAAACAAATTCGGGCGAATTGATTTGATATAAATCATGATAATTTTTAGAGCCTAAGCCTTGTATATGATTCTTTATAGAAGATATATGCTGCTTTAGATAGCCTTCTCTTTCTTCTTCCTCAGCATTCATTAAACGTTCGTAAGCAATTAACGAAACTTTAGAATCGATAACGATATGTTTGTTTTCAGGAAGATTTAAAATAACATCTGGTAATAATCTGATACCTTCTTCTGATAAAAAACTGCCTTGTTTATTGTAGTTTACACCTTCTAATAATCCGGAACCTTCCAAAAGTCTGTCTAAAACCATTTCACCCCAATTGCCTTGCTTCTTGTTATCTCCTTTTAATGCTTTGGTTAAGTTATTGGCATCGTCCTGTATCAGTTTAGTCTGTTTAACCAATTCATCAATAGCACCTTTTAGGGTAAAACGCTCTGCAGATTCTATCTTATAACTCTGTTCTATCTTTTGTTCAAATGCTTTTATATTTTCTTTTAGTGGGTTTAACAAAATATCTAAATTGGTCTTATTAACTTCTGTAAACTCACTGGTTTTTTGCTTTAATATTTGATTTGCAATATTCTCAAACTCTATTTTAAATTTTTGCTGTAAATTATCTATATACTGTTTCTGTTCTTCAATTTTTTCCTTTTCTGCTGTCAAATTAGCCGACATACTACTATTTCTTTGCTTTTCCTGGTTTAGAAATGCTGATATTTCCAGCTTTTCTTCTTCTAGTCTGTTTATTCTTCCCAAAAGTTTAAATTCCAGATCCTGCTTTTCTTCTTTAATTAAGTTATGAATAGCTAATGCTTCGGACTGTGCATTTTTTAAATTTTGCTCTGCTACTGCAAGTGAAATTTTCAGTTTTTCGTTTTCTATTAATAATTCGGTTTTATCTGAAGCAGTTTTTGGTTTCTTTATAAAAAGAAAGATAGACAAACATAAAATACAGAGTGATACAATGAGCAGAAGTTCCATATTACAAAATAACGATTTGCGGCTAGCTTATAAAAACAAAAAACCGAGCTTTTATTAAAACTCGGCTTTTATCTTCATTTAAAATTATTAAAAAGCAAAGCCCAATGCTATACCTGTACGTAGGCTAAAACCGTCAAACACTTTATTGATTTCCGGTTCATTACTTCCATCATCTGCTTTAACTTTACCTGAATTGAAACTTGGCCCAAAGAAAATATCTAATGTAAACGCACTTCCATAAACCCATTGTCTGCCAATTAAAACTCCGCCGCCGAAAGACGAATATGATCCCTTAGCAGAACTTTCTTCGTCTTTTACCCGATAATCCTGATATCTTAAAAAAGCTGCTGTATATAATCCACTTAATGCATTTTGTTTTGGATAAAACCTAAATTCAGGAGTTAATGCAATACCTGAAAATTTAGTATCAGAAAGTTTTACTCCGGTAAAAGCAGCTCCTAATTGTACTGACGTTTTTTCAGATAATTTATGCTCATAAAAAATAGAGCCGGTTCTCAATAGCGCACTCAGAGGATTAATTTTAATGGTATTTTTTTCAATTTGTGCGTAGCTTTTAAAATAAGCAACTGTAAATAATACAGCAACGAATAATAGTTTTCTCATTATTAAGTTTATTAATTTTACAATAATTACGAACTATAATTGAGATATGATACAAACAAAAAAAGTGTTTGATTTAAACAAACACTCTTTCATATTCTATTAAGTATTATTAAACTGTAGTCTTAATACTTAATTCTTCTTTTTGCTTTTCATCTATTGTAGAAGGCGCATCTATCATCACATCTCTTCCTGAATTGTTTTTAGGGAAGGCAATGACATCACGAATGGTATCCAGACCTGCAAAAATAGAAACCAATCTATCAAAACCGAAAGCTATACCGCCATGAGGAGGGGCTCCAAATTCGAAGGCATCCATTAAGAAACCAAATTGCTTTTGTGCTTCTTCTGGTGAAAAACCTAAATGTTTGAACATTAATGATTGCAATTCTCTGTCATGAATACGGATAGAACCACCGCCTATTTCTGTTCCATTAATAACCAAATCATAAGCATTTGCTCGCACTGCTCCCGGATCTGTATCTAATTTTGCAATATCATCTGGTTTTGGCGAAGTGAAAGGATGGTGCATTGCATGATAGCGCTCTGTTTCCTCATCCCATTCCAATAAAGGAAAATCAACTACCCAAAGTGGTGCAAATTTATTTTTATCTCTTAACCCCAACCGATTCCCCATTTCCAGACGTAACTCGTTCAGCTGTTTACGAACTTTATCTTTATTCTGGCCAGCCAAAATCAAAATCAAATCACCTGGTTCTGTTTGGAAAGCTTCTGACCACTTTTTCAATTCTTCTTCGTTGAAGAATTTATCTACAGAAGATTTTAATGACCCGTCTTCATTATGACGCATATAAATCATTCCTGTTGCACCAATTTGCGGTCTTTTAACAAAGTCTGTCAATTCGTCTAACTGCTTACGTGTATAAGAAGCACTTGATTTTGCATTAATACCTATTACAATATCGGCATTATCAAAAACAGGAAAACCTTTTCCTTTCCCAATTTCTGTAATATCTACAAACTGCATCCCAAAACGAGTGTCTGGTTTATCAGAACCGTATAAACGCATTGCTTCGTCATAAGACATACGTGGGAATTCAGCTATATCTAAACCTTTTACAGTTTTGAACATGTGGCGAGTCAGACCTTCAAACAAGTTCAAAATATCTTCCTGTTCAATGAAAGACATTTCACAGTCTATTTGTGTAAATTCTGGCTGACGATCTGCTCTTAAATCCTCGTCTCTGAAACATTTCACTATTTGAAAGTACCTGTCGAAACCAGAAACCATTAATAATTGCTTGAATGTTTGTGGAGATTGTGGCAATGCATAAAACTCTCCAGGATTCATACGACTTGGCACTACAAAATCTCTTGCTCCTTCTGGTGTCGATTTGATTAAATATGGAGTTTCAACTTCAATAAAATTGTTTGAGTCTAAATATTTTCTGATTTCCTGAGCCATTTTATGGCGCAAAACTAAATTATTACGTACCGGGTTTCTTCTTAAGTCCAGATAACGGTATTTCATTCTTAAGTCGTCACCTCCATCTGTTTCATCTTCAATTAAGAAAGGAGGAAGCTTTGCAGCATTTAAAACTTCAAGTTTAGAAACTTTTATTTCAATATCGCCCGTAGGCATTTTTGGGTTTTTATTTGTTCTTTCTATTACTGTTCCCGTAACTTTAATTACAAATTCTCTTCCCAAATCGCGAGCCGTAGCTCTCAATTCTGCATCGTCATCTGCATTGAAAACCAATTGTGTAATTCCGTACCTATCGCGAACATCTATAAAAGTCATTCCGCCTAAGTCACGAGATTTTTGTACCCAGCCACTTAAAACCACTTCTTTTCCTAAATCGGCTATGGTTAATTCACCACAAGTATGAGTTCTATGCATTATATTTTTAATATTTTTAAGGATACGAAGATAAAAAATCTTCTATTTTATTGTCCTATTTTGCAGTATTTAAAATGCGTTAAGTCTTTAATCTGTAAATGTTTTTAGTATTTCTTCCAAGCCCATTATAATCTAAACCATAACCTACTACAAAATCATTGGCTATTTCAAATCCAACATAAGCAATCTCATCGATTTCCTTTTGCAAAGCATCTGGCTTTAATAAAAGTGAAGCTACTTTAATAGATGCCGGATTCTTAGTCTTCAATTTATTAATCAGGTAATCTAAGGTATTTCCCGTGTCTATAATATCCTCTATTAAAATGATATCTCTGTTTTCTATGTTAGTATTTAATACATATTCTTCTTTTATCTTACCGGTACTTTGCATGTCCTGATAGGAAGAAACTTTTAAAAAAGCTACTTCGCAAGAAATTTCAAGCGCTTTCATTAAATCTGCCATAAATATGAAACTCCCGTTAAGCACACCTATAATCATGGGTGTTTTATTTTCATAATCCACATTTATTTGAATAGCCAAAACCCGAATTCTCTTTTCTATCAATTCGTAATCAATAAAAGACTCGAATATTTTATCATCTATAGCTAATTCCATCATTCAATAATATTTATAGGTTTACCGCAATTTCTACAATAATTATCCATTGCGTCTACCGTATGCTTACAATATTTGCAAGTTATAGTATGTTTCCTGTTTTTAGCCAATTCTACAGTAACAATACCGGTAGGTACTGCAATAATTGCATAACCACTTAACATAATTACCGAAGCTAAAAATTTACCTAAATAAGTCATAGGAACAATATCTCCAAAACCGACAGTTGTAATGGTTACAATTCCCCAATAAATACTTGCAGGAATACTACTAAATCCCGGATTATCATGTTCTATCACGTACATTAATGTGCCAATAATGACTACGAAAATGAATATGAAAGTTATAAAAACAAGTATTTTGTACATACTCTTTCGCATGGCGATGAGTAAAACTTTTCCTTCCCGAGTAAAATTAAATAATCTCAGAATTCTAAAAACTCTTAATAATCTCAATACTCTGATTACTAAAAAATAGTGATAGCTCAGTACAAACAAACTCAAATAGGTGGGAAGAATGGACATTAAATCTATTATTCCCCAAAAACTTACTACATATTTGGTTCTTCTTTTAGAAGAATAAATTCTCAAAATGTATTCAAAAGTGAATAAAATGGTAAATGACCAGTCAATAATATAAAATAATTGTGGATGGTGATGCCCGATTTCCGGCATACTTTCTAAAACCACCAGCGTTACACTAAAAAGTATAGTCCATAATAAAATGATATCAAATTTCTTTCCGGCTGGTGTATCCGAGTTGAAGATAACAGTATATAATCTGTCTCTGTCAAAATTATAATTGATGAATGCTCTTATTTTGGATATCATGTGTTTTACATAGAATGAGTGTAACCAATAAAACTAATGAAAATGTCACTTATAAAAACAT
>NZ_JBEBVH010000054.1:0-18079 GCF_040392825.1 Pseudopedobacter sp. | reverse complement strand
ATATACCCTGATTTGCTCCTATTATTTGCAAATCCAAAGTTTGCGATATCATTACAGCAGATATAATAGCGAAACCAATAGGAATTTCATAAGAAACAATCTGTGCCACCGACCTCACTGCTCCCAAAAGACTGTATTTATTATTAGAGCCCCAACCTGCCATCAAAATCCCGAGTGCTTCTACAGAAACTATGGCAAATACATAAAAAACACCAATATTGCTTGCCATAGGAACCAGATCAGGTGCCCAGGGCATGGCTATAAAACCTAAAAATACGGCAACAAAAATAATGATGGGGGCTGCAATAAAAAGTACTTTATCTACTACAGTTGGATAAATAGCTTCTTTCTGAATTAATTTTAAAATATCAGCTACAGTTTGTAAAAGCCCATACTTACCCGTTTCCATAGGCCCTAACCTATCATGAATAAACGCAGAAATTTTACGCTCACCATATACACCTCCATATAGTGCGAAGATTGCTATAAACCCGAATGTGGCTGCAGCTGCTAGTATATATGTGATGTAAAAATTCAATTCCTAGTAAATTAGTAGTCTTTTGTGCAAACTTAATTATTTTGATTCTAAATAAGCTACTTAACCCAAATGTTTTTTTGAATTAATTCTATCTGATCTCCAAAAAATATTTTGGTACTGCATTCAAAAGACGGTGTTTTAAACGAAACATAGAATTCATCTTTATATTCTACCTCTTGATTATTAATCAATTGCAGCTTTTCTAATTGAAATTTAACATCATCCGCTACAATAGAAGCGGTATTTAATATATCTACCTGATTGTCAAAAAAACTTTCTATTTCTCTTTTAATTAATGGATAATGTGTACAAGCCAATATCAGTGCATCGATATTTTTGAGTTTGGGAGAGGATAGATAGGATTCAATTACAGTATGACTGATATTATTTTCATAAAATCCTTCTTCTATCATCGGCGCCAACAATGGTGTGGCCAACGATTTTACCTTAAGTTGTGGATTTAATTCGTTGATCTTTCTGGCATAAACATCAGAACTGATCGTCGCTTTAGTTCCTATTACTCCAACTCTTTGGTAATGTTCTTTATTCGCAACATGCTTTACTACCGGGTCTATAACATTAAAAATCGGGATGCGATCTCCCATGAATTGTACTAAATCCTCATAACCTAAAGACGATGCGGTATTGCAAGCTATTACAATTACTTTGCAGCCTTTTTCTTCCAGAAACTTCCCTATTTTTAAACTGTAGTACCTTATAGCATCAGGAGATTTGTCTCCATAAGGCATATGGCCCGTATCTCCAAAGTAGATTATTTTCTCATTAGGTAGTACTTTTCTAATGGCATTAGCTACAGTTAACCCTCCTATTCCCGAATCAAAGATGCCAATAGGCTGCTCTGCTGTCATAAAACTAAATTTTAGCCGAAATTCCTATTTATTTTTCAATTCTTTATCAGAAAATAGCAATTTGTTTTGTTTGTTTTTGGTTATGGTGTCAATTGTCATTTTAACTTTAAACCTGGCTATAAAATACCTGCTGTATCTCTTTCCGATTTTTAACATCCAACTTTAAATAGAGATTACTCACATGATACTTTGTAGTACTTAAGGATATAAATAATTTTTCGGAAATTTCCTGATTGGTTAGTCTATTAAAAATACACATAAGCACCTCTGTTTCCCTTTCTGTGAGATTATACAAAAGCCTCATTTCCTGCATAATTTCTACATTTCCATTTGTTTTTTCTTGAATGCCACTTTTTGGAAAGGTATGTCCAACATCTTTAAGCTCTTCCAACTCGCGAAGATATCTGTTCAGTTCCTCTCTATATCTTTCATTCTCATGTTGCAGAGCCCTAACCTTATAAATGATAGCAAAGCTGATACTAATTATTTCAAGCGTACTTGCAAAGCGGATCATGTCCATACCGAAGAATGACAAAAAAGGAGAATCGATATAATTGTTTAAAGTATAAAAAACAGACACCAGAGCAATAAAGCCAAAACTTAGTATCAAAAACCGCGCATAAACATCGTCTCTAAACATCTTTATGCCGTGGTAAATACAAATAGCGGGCAGCAGATAAAATAATACACTGGCCAGAGTTCGAAATAGCTGTATATCTGTCCATGTATATATTAACACTGTGAAAAAAATAGCACAGATAATGGGTATGGCAATTTGTTTAAAACGAGGTACCTTATTTTTAAGATCAAGAAAATAGTAAGCAAATATTCCAGAAATAACAGCACATATTGCAATATTCCAAAGTAAAAAATGGGGATTGACCCAGTGGCCTTTCGTAAAAAAATAAAACATGCCATCCTGATAGAAAAAAATCAGAAATAACGACAGCTGTAGCAAAGAATAAAGCCAGAAACGTTTATCCCTAAAAATTAGATAGAGCACAACATTAAAGATTATAGACATAATAGCTAATCCATAGTATAGACTATTGACCATAAAATTAATATTAGCCTGCTTTACAAATCTCCCAGGTTCATCTACTGTGATTTTTATACGCTGAACAGGCTGTTTTTTTATGTTAAGATAATATACGCTGTCTCTGGCTGTAAAATAATATACAGGATAACGGGTCTGAATTGAATGCCCTTTAAGATCTATATTTCTTTGCATCTGTATAAGCTGATCGCCTTGCTGTAAATACATGTCATAATCTGCTACCTGCATACTTGATATTTGAAATATCACAGGTCCCGGCAATAAAGACGACGGAATAAGCCCTTTTATCCAGGAGTTGCCCAGCTTATCCTCGGCAGCTGATAAATCGTCTTTACCGTAAATAGTACTGAATTTCAAATCAGGAACAGAAGAAACATCAATAGGCTGTGCATAAAGTTTTCCGCTTATCGTAATAATACAAACAAGATAAATAAGCCAGCGAATACAAAACATGGTATAAAGTAAAAAGTTAAAAGTAAAAAGTTAAAAGTAAAAAGTCTAATAACTAGTGAACTAATTCAACCAATAGCCAGTGGAACTCACCAATGAACCAGTGAACTAATGCTAATAAACCATTTAACAAATGACTAGTGAACTAAAAAACTCCAATTCCTAACAAAACTGTACTAAAAGTATAGGCCGGATTAGAAGTACTAGTTCTAATTTTGGAAAATCACAAGGCTATAATTATCAGCCGCAATTGAAAAAATAAAAGCATACAAATAACTAAACATTAATTTATGGAAACATCTCGACCAGAAAAAAAATTACGACTATCGCGTTACTTTATCACTGTCCTGTGCGCATTATTCATGATATGCAATCAAGCTCTTGCACAATCTATAAATATTGCAACAGCTGCAGACCTCGCTAAAATAGGTAATGACTCAAATTACCCACTTGACGGAGACTATGTACAAACAGCAGACATCAACCTCTCTGGCTATGCTAACTGGATTCCTATTGGCGCTTTTACCGGAACATACGATGGACAATACCACTATATTGATAACTTGACTATACAAGATGCAGACAAATCATATCAGGGCCTTTTTAGTGAAATAAGCGAAACAGGAGAAGTAAGAAACCTACGTATGCGAAATGTAAACATTAATTTAGACGGATGGTCAAAAAATATCGGTGCATTGGCAGGTTTAAGTGAAGGAAAAATTCATCGCGTAGCTGTTCTAAATGGTCAATTACGAGGATATTCAAGCGTTGGTGGTCTGGTAGGATGGTTATATTCTACCGAAATTTCGGAATCCTATGCGAATATAATGGTTCAAAGTAATGGCTACATTTATTCATTTCCATTTCCTGATCCAATAACTGGAGAAACAACAGAAGAACAAAGCAGTTACTTAGGTGGCCTCATTGGTTCAAGTCAAAACGATGGAAAAATAACCAACAGCTATGCAACAGGCAACGTATCGGGCTATGAGTCTGTAGGGGGACTAGTTGGACAGACTTTTGGGAACAATATCATTTCAAAAAGCTATTCATCAGGTGCTGTAAGCGGTAATCAATGGGTTGGTGGCTTAGTAGGTTACAATCCCAGCACTACTACTGATTCTTACTGGAATACCACCACTTCCGGACAAAGCACAGGTCACGGAACCGGAGCAGTAGGAAAAACAGATGCACAAATGAAGCAACAGGCTACTTTTGCAGGTTGGGATTTTTCTAATATCTGGACTATAAACCAGGGCGTCTCACAACCTACCTTACGCTGGCTTGATTTAGCTCCTCTGCCTGTATCTTTAATAAATTTTACAGCTCAGGCACAAGGAAACAGAACTAAATTAATATGGCAAACCGCACAGGAAACCAATAACAAAGAATTTATCATTTACCGAAGCACTGATAGCAAACAGTTCACAGAGATTACCAGAATAACCGGAGCAGGAAATTCATCTTCAATAAAAGACTATTACTACGATGATGAAAATCCGCTTAACGGCAACAATTATTACAAACTGGTACAAATAGATTTGGATAATAAAGAAACAGAATTAGGTATCAGGACAGTAAGTTTTAAGCTTCCGACTTTTGGCCTTCAGCTTTATCCGAACCCTACGGATGATGTTGTAAATATTTCTTTCGGCAACATTAAATACGATCTGTTAACCGTAATAAATTTAAATGGAAAAGTATTGCAGAAAACGCAAATAAAACCGGGTGAGAGCGAGCTGACTATTTCTTTGGGCAAATATCCTACGGGGACTTACTTATTACGTTTTAGTGGTAAAGATGGCTTATTAACAAAAAAAGTAGTAAAGAAGTAGACCGTCCTTCTTTATAAAACGTTTATCTATTTAGATTATCAAGGGCTTCCTATCAGAAAGACTTGCTACAAAAGCATCTTCCAGACAACTAAGCGACTCACTATCAGATTAAACAAAAAAAGCGGAACTTAATAGGTTCCGCTTTTTCACAAATTAATTTAACAGGCTATTTTAAGCCTAATTTTGTTTTAACTTCTGTTAAGATGTTTATGCCTCCGTCGAAGTAAACTACACCTGGTTGTGTAATATCCAATACATAAGCATAACCTTTCTCTTTTGCGACTGCTTTAACTGCATCTTCAGCTTTTTTCAAGATTGGATCATATAATTCACCTCTTTTTCTTTCAAAATCTTCCGCTGCTTTTTGTTGGAATTCCTGGATTCTTTTTTCTAGTTCCTGGATTTCTTTAATTTTCACTTCCTTCATTGCATCGCTTAAGGTCTTTTCTTTAGACTGGTAATCCTGTACTTTGCTCTGATATTCTGTATACATGGTTTTACCATCATTATCTAAAGTTCCTTTATATTCTTCCAATTTTTTATCTGCATTAGCAACTTCGGGCATAGCTTTAATTAATTCCGCAGAGTTAATATGAGCTATTTTCTGTTGTGCACTTGCAACATTCCCTACAAACAACATACATCCTGCTACCAATGCAATTCTGAATAATTTTTTCATTGTTTTGTTCTAATTTTATTTTTACGAGTTTAAAATAATTTTTACTATTTAGCAAATGTTCCGGGCTTATATCCTAGTCTTGTAATAATATCGTTGCTTCTGTCATAATTCGGACGGGCAAACAAGAATGTTACACTTACTTTATCCAACACAATATCCAAGCTTTCTCTGGCTGCATATTCCTGTATTGCTTTTGCTATTCTTTCCTGAACGGGTTTAATTAATCTTATCTTTTCTTTAAAAAGTTCGCCTTCGTAGCCAAACCTTTTCTGTTGTAATTCGTTTGCCTCTGCTTCTATTTTACCTATCTCCGCTTCCCTCCTTTTCTGCATGTAATCTGTTAAAAGTACCTTGTCTGCCTGATACGCCTTCTGCATAGCTTCTACATCTTTGAATTTCTGGTCAATATCTTTTTGCCACTGTACAGAGAGCTCGTTTAACTGCTTTTGAGCCGATGCGTACTCCGGAATATGTTTCAGTATATATTCGGAATCTACATAAATCAAACGCTGTGCTAAAGCTACATTAGCTATAACGATTAATGCAAATAATATTATATTTTTTTTCATAAACAGAAAATTAAAATCCTCCCATCTGCTGGGCAATACTAAAGTGGAATTGTCCTTTATTTGCATCCGGGTTTCCCGGGATTGCATCAAATCCATATCCATAGTCTATACCCAACAATCCAAATATAGGCAAGAAAATCCTCGCTCCGACACCTACAGAACGTTTTACGTTAAAAGGATTAAATTCCGAGAATTTATTCCAGGTATTACCTCCCTCAGCAAATACTAAACCAAATACCTGAGCAGATTCGCTTAATGTAATAGGATATCTTAGCTCCATAACATATTTGTTATAAATTGGACTACCTGCCGTAGTTGGTGCTCCTTCCGGCACAATAGAGTTGTTAGAGTAACCTCTTAAACCAATAATTTCTGAACCTTGTAAAAAGTCGAAACCTTGCATTCCGTCTCCTCCTACTTTAAACCTTCCAAATGGTGCCAAGCCTACAGCTTTATTATAATAGCCTATGAAACCGAACTGTGCCTGGGCTTTCAGAATTAATTTACCATATACCTTTTGATAAAACTGCGAGTCGAATTTCCACTTATGATATTCAGCAAACTTATATTTATCTGAAGTAGACAGATTGTTATAATTTTTACCGTTAAATGAAGAATATGGTAAAGTAGCCTGTACTGTAAATCTTAAATGAGAACCAGAAGTTGGATATATTGGAGCATCTACTGAATTTCTTGCAAACACCTGAGATAAGCTCAAATCATAAGAATCTCCATTTTCAAACAAATATCCGACATAGTTTTTCAATTTAAATTGCTGTAAGTTTGCAGAATAATCTATTCTGAAATAATCATCAGGCCACTTCAATTGTTTACCCAAACTAAATGTTAAACCATTCAATCTGATTTTCTGCTGGTTGATATTACTGTTTGCCAAACCGTTACTTTGTAAAGATGTATAAGCGCTTATACCAAAATAAATAGGCTTTTTACCACCCAGCCATGGCTCTGAAAAAGAAAAACTATAAGATTGATAATATTTACCATTAGTCTGCCCTCTAATACTCAGCTTCTGTCCATCTCCTTTAGGTAGCGGTTTGTATGCTTTTAGATTGAATAGATTTTTTGCAGAAAAGTTATTGAAAGTTAATCCCAGTGTACCGATAACTCTTCCCCCGCCAAAACCTCCGGAAAGTTCAATCTGATCTGACGGCTTCTCAACTACCGTGTATTGGATATCTACCGTTCCATCATTGGGATTTGGAAGTGGAGTAATACCTACTTTCTGCTCATCGAAATTACCTAACTGAGTGATCTGTCTTTGGGAACGAATTAATGCATCTTTAGAAAATTTCTGTCCCGGCTTTGTTCTTAACTCTCTCAGAACAACCTGATCATTAGTTAATTCGTTACCTTTTAAAATAATTTTGTTGATGGTATATTGCGGACCTTCAAAAATTCTTATCTCCAGATCAACCGTATCCTGATAAATTTTTGTTTGCACAGGATCTACGTTAAAAGTCAGATAGCCATCATTTAGATAAAGTGAAGAAACGTCATCACTTGAAGGACTGTTTCTCAAAGTTTTCTCTAGTTTTTCTTCACTGAAAACATCTCCTTTCTCTATTCTGAGAATCTGTTTTAAAACAGATGTAGGATATTTTGCATTCCCCACAAAAGTGATATTACCAAAATAATACTTCGGACCTTCGTGTATTTTCATCTCGATATCAATGGCCCTGTCGCTGTATCTTTTAATCGTATCAAATACTATTTCTGCCTCTCTATAACCTTTTTCACGCATTTTGGAGACTAATTTCTCTTTATCCCCTTCATACTTTTCGTTCGTAAATTTACCAGAACCAAACAGTTTATACCATGCCTGTTCTTTGGTTTTCTTCATAAACTTCTTTAAACGCGCAGTAGTAAATTCTTTATTGCCTTCTATTTTTATAGAATGCACTTTTACTTTGTTGTTCTTATCTACTTTTACATTTACAATCTTACTGTTCGCATCTGCAGAATCTGCCTGATATGTAATCTGGACTTCAGTGTTTAAATAACCTTTATCAAAAAAATGCTTTTTAACAACTTCGGTTATGGTTTTATTCAGATTTTCGTTTACTACCTTACTTTTTTGCTTGTCCAGCTTTTCTTTAACATCTGTTGTTTCACTTTTAGACAAACCTTTTAGTTCAATTCTTGAAACTCTGGGAATCTCAACCAAATTAAATTCCAAATAGATCGTCTCTCCTTCAATTTTGGAAACAGCCAACTCGACATTTTCAAATAACTGCTGATCCCAAAGATTTTTCACTGCAGCAGAAGTTGCGTCTCCCGGAACCAATATCCTGTCTCCTACTGTAAGGCGAGAAATTGTTAAAAGAATAGATTCGTCCAAATGCTTTAAACCATTCATTTTTATTCCGCCAATAACATATTCCTTTGGACTTAAATAGTCCAGGTCATTATCTGGTTGTGTAGATTGGAAAGATCTTGAATTGCGCAATTGCGAAAAACCACTAAAACTAATCTGGATTAATAAAAGCGCTAAAAGTAATTTCTTCATTTATCTTGTTAATAACAGCTAAATTAGCTTTATTCTTTGTTAATTTTTGTTAAAAGTAATTTTACCTAATTTGCTCGCTGGTAAGGCCAAACCTTCTTTCTCTCTGCTGAAAATCGACAATAGCTTCAAACAAATTTTCTTTTCTGAAATCTGGCCATAGTGTAGGTGTAAAATACAACTCAGCATAAGCCAGTTGCCACAAAAGATAATTACTTATTCTTCTTTCACCACTAGTCCTTATCATTAATTCCGGATCTGGTATATTCCGTGTTGACAGATAACTGGCAAACTTCGGCTCGTCAATATTATCTAATTCTAATTTACCTGATTTTACATCTGCGGCTATTTGCCTGGCTGCCTGGGCAATCTCCCATCTCGAACTATATGAAAGTGCAAGAGTAAGCGTTAATCTGGTATTTTTAGACGTTTTATCTATAGCTTCCAGTAATTCTTTACGGCATCTTTTTGGTAACGCTTCCAGATCTCCAATCGCATTCAGTCTAACATTGTTTTTCATTAATGTTTCTGTTTCTTTTGCTATGGTAGAAACCAAAAGTTCCATAAGCGCAGCTACCTCTAATTTAGGTCTGTTCCAATTTTCTGTGGAGAAAGCATAAAGCGTTAGATACTCTACCCCCAGCTCTGCTGCCCCTTCTACTGTATCTCTAACTGCTATAACTCCGTTTTTATGACCAAACACTCTCAGTTTACCCTGCTCTTTTGCCCACCGTCCATTGCCATCCATAATAACAGCAATATGCTTTGGTAATCTGGAAGTGTCTATTCTATCCTTAAAACTCATTTTCAATTGATGGATATTTATTAGGATTTCTCCTTGCTATATTTTCCTTAAATTAACGTTCAAGCCCTATAAATCAGTATGCCAGAATTATTTTAACTGCGAAGGTAGAAATTACTTTGTTTTTTTTCTTTAACAAAAGCAAAATTCTACCCTATTCAAAGTCAAAATTTAAAAATCAAAAATTCAAATCCTTTTTATTCATCTACAAATGCGTTGCTTAATTGCTAAATCAGATATAGAAAGGCTAAAAGCTAAACATAATAAGACTGAAAAATAAAACACTGTATTACAAATAGATAACAACGTTCAATAACCAATTCGCCGAAGAAGTATCTTCGAAAAACCAATTAAATTAATCTAAAAAGGACAATTCTTACCCCTAAACACATATGACAAAGTAATTAATGCAAAAAAGTAAGTATCCTGTTTTCTATAATCTCCTCGTTGAATTTTAAAATTGGTATTGGTATCTTGTCCGTAACCTGTTGGATCAGACAATTGTAGCCTCAGTTTATTTAAATCATTTTCATTTGGATCTATAACTACGTAGTCTTTGCTTACATCATCCAAATAATCGGTATACGCTGTTCTAAAACCAAATTCTGTGGAAATATTCCAATAGTTACTCAGCCTAAATTTTATCCCGGCACCAATTGGTAAAGCAAAGGCAGTTGTTTTATAGGCATCTTCGTCCGCTTTAAACTCGTCGTCATTCAATTCGGTTCCGTATCTTTTCAATTCGTATTCTTCTCCATTATAAATTGCTTGTGGATTAAATCCAAAGTAAGAAATACCAGAATAAATGTAGGGCGTAACTCTTTTTTGTCCCCAGTCAATTCCAAAATCAAAAAAATTGAATTCCAGCTGTAAACTGCCTTCGGTTATTGGCGAAAAGAAATTAAGACCCCGGTTCCGTTGATCCTCGCTTTTTGAATCTAAATCGTTTGCCTGTATTTTTCCTTTTAACAACGAAAATTTCAGAGCCCAATAGCCGTCAAAGTTTTTCTTTACAGCTATACCAAAAGCCGGATCCGTTACCTTTAAATAACCTCTTTGGTTTAAATCTCCGGTATAACCACTTCCCCCAACGGAGATACCGGCTTCCCAATTCTGGGAGAAAGAAGTCTGCGTTCCTAAAAGGATCAATGAAAGAAAAACTGCCACATACGAATAATTCATATTTTCATTAAAGAAGCAATTAACTCATTGCAGACATTTTTGTTTTTTTAGTAATTACGGGTATCAATACCCCATAGCAATTTGTTTCTTAACGTAGATAAATACGATTCATTGTTTAAACGTACAAGATTTACGTCAAAATCTGCTCTTTTCACTTTTAATCTTATGCTGGAATCTATTACTTCTGTTCTGGAATCCAATGTTGCTAAATATTTAGAGCTTCTCCCCTCGATCTCGAAAGTGAGTTCATGCGCATCAGGTAAAATAACAGGTCTTACGGTTAGATTATGAGGAGAGATGGGTGTGATTACCAGATTACCAGATCTCGGCAGCATAATAGGCCCGCCACAACTTAATGAATAAGCTGTTGATCCTGTGGGTGTTGCTACAATTAATCCATCGGCCCAATAAGAGTTTAAAAACTCACCATCTATATAACAATGTGTCAGCATCATGGCCGAGTTATCTCGCTTATGAATTGTAAAGTCGTTTAATGCGAAATTAATATCTCCAAATAATTTGGTTTCGGACTCGAGCTTAAGTAATCGTCTTACTTCTATGTTGTAACTCTTCTCTACTAAAGCTTTGATAGCAGTCTTGATATCTTCTTTATTGATACTTGCTAAAAATCCTAAACGCCCAAAGTTTATTCCTACCATCGGAACTTTGGAATCTCTCACCAAAGTTACAGTATCCAGCATGGTTCCGTCGCCTCCCAGACTTATCATTAAATCAATACCAGATTTCACATCACGATGGCTTTCGAATGTCCCGAAGCTTTTAGGAAAGAAAAGCTTATCTTTTATAAAATCGAAGAAGTTTTTATATACTAATACTTCTATATTATATTCTACAAGGCAGTCAAAAACTTGCTGTACATAAGGTATAACTGAGTTATTAAACTGTCTTCCGTAAATACCGATTGTCATTTTTATGGTAAGTTTTAAAGGCAAAACCGGGTTACTGATTAGTCGAAACTTAAATAATTCATTAAAGAATCATATCTGTCCCTCGCACCATTATCCCGATCTAAAAAGTTATATGTTGCTTTTACCACGTAATCATATCTCAAAAACGAGGCAATAATATTGCTTATTTCTATCTTATTCAATTTCAAAGTAACTTCTAACTTGGTTGACTCTGGAACTGATTCTACAAAAGAGCTTAAAATTTGAGTATTATTAGATTCTACTATTTGTGCTATATGAGACATTGAGTTGTCTCTGTTCCCTACTTCTAAAACAATAATTGCTCCCATTTCGGAAACAGAAACTATTTTAGCAAAACTTTCTGTGAGGGCCTGTTGAGAGATCAATCCAAGATAATCCATATCATAGTTCAATACGGGCAGCACACTTAACTTCTGTTCAAAAAAAGTTCTTACTACTTCGTAAATATGCTGATCTTCATAAACAAAAGGATTAATAAGCGAAAGGTTCAATGTTCCTACGGCTACATTAAAATCTGTTGTCTGAGAAATATCTTCTTCGGAAAGCAAACCCAGAAATTGATGTTTTTTTACAATAGGTAAATGTCGCACACGAAACTCTGCCATACGGTGCTCTGCTTTCTGAATAGAATCAGAAACTTTAAGCGGTGTAATCGTATTAGCTATGAGTTCTTCTGCAATCATTTATTCTTTATTTTTTCTAAAAACTGGTTTGTCAAAATATTAAATTCTTGCGGCCTTTCCATCATCGGCGCATGTCCGCATTGGTCGATCCAGGTAAGTTCCGAATTTGGCAATAGTTCATTAAACTCTTCTGCAACCTCTGGAGGCGTAATTTTATCATTCTTTCCCCAAATCAGAAAAACCGGCACTTTAATCTTAATCAAATCCTTTGCCATATTATGTCTGATCGCAGATTTTGCCATAGCTAAAATTTTTATGACCTTGCTTCTATCATTAACAATTTTAAAAACTTCGTCTACCAACTCCTTCGTTGCGGTCGCCGGGTCGTAAAAAGTAAATTCTACCTTTTCTTTAATGAAATCATAACTTTCACGCTTAGGAAAAGATCCTCCAAACGAGTTTTCGTATAAACCCGAACTTCCTGTTAGTAATAAAGCTTTCACTTTCTCCTGATGGTGAACTGTGTAAACTAATGCTACATGTCCACCTAAAGAATTTCCTAATAAAATTACCTGATCTAACTTTTTAAACTTTATAAACTTATGTACATAGTTTGCAAGCCCTTTTACACCAGTATTTAAAAGAGGCATATCATAAATAGGTAAAAGTGGAATAATTACTTTATACCTGTTTCTGAATTCTTTTATAACTTCTTCCCAATTACTTAGTGCTCCCATTAACCCATGGAGTAATAACAGAACTTCGCCTTCTCCTTCTTCTATATATTTGAAACCTTTTTCATCTTTTACTGTAAACTCCATATATAATTGTATAAACCTGCTATATTGTTTTGCTAAATTACTAGTCTCTTTTTAAATTGAGTACAAAAACCTAATTATTTATGAGGTAAAAATAGTTTTTATTGCTCTGATAAATGTACAAAACAATCATTTTCTAAAACTAAAAAATCTCAAATTAATCTGTTGAGTAGAGTAAAGGGCTTAATTAAAGCACTATATATTATCCCAATAAGTTTTTGATAGTCTCTGAAATCGCTCTTCCATCTGCTTTTCCTGCAAGCTCTTTATTAGCGATTCCCATTACCTTTCCAATTTCCTTAATAGAGGTGACATTTAATTTGGTCATTAAGTTCTTCAAATAGTCGGAGAGTTCTGTCGGAGTCATCTGCTTAGGCAGATACCTTTCGATAACCTCGATCTCTTCCATTTCAATCTGATAAAGATCTTCTCTATTTTGTCCTTTATAAATTTCTGCAGATTCTCTTCTCTGTTTAACCAACTTCTGTAAAACTTTAATTTCGCCCTCCTCTGTAATATTCTCAGAAGCTCCTTTTTCAGTTTTAGCTAATAACAACGCTGATTTTACAGCTCTTAAAGCTCTCAAATCTGCTTCTTTTTTCGCCAGCATAGCTGTCTTGATATCCTGATTAATCGTGTTTTCTAATGACATTTTATTACGGTTTTTATTATTTTAAAAGTTCGAAGACAGAAGAGCGGAGCCATATAAGCTAACTAATGAACTTCCCTACGACTATTTCAACTAATGAATATGTACTAATTAAATTTTCAAATGATGACTGGTTGAAGCCTGAGCTGTGGGCATAATCAACAAATCGTTTATATTTACGTGTGCAGGTCGGGTAACTACAAACCAAATTGTTTCGGCTATATCCTGAGCTACCAGAGGTTCAAATCCTTCATAGACTTTTGCCGCTTTTTCTTCGTCTCCATGGAATCGTACAACAGAAAATTCTGTTTCTACAGCTCCCGGGTGTATGCCTGTCACCTTAATACCATACGGTAACAAATCTATTCTCATAGCCTTATTTAAAGCATCTACCGCATGTTTTGTAGCACAATAAACATTTCCTTTTGCATAAACCTCTTTTGCCGCAATAGACCCCATGTTAACAATATGTCCTCTTTTATTTTCAATCATCCAGTTGGAAACAATTTTAGTGACATAAAGAAGCCCTTTTATATTGGTATCTATCATTATATCCCAATCTTTGAACGAGCCGTCCTGTATATCGTCCAATCCCTGACTCAGACCTGCATTGTTAATCAAGACATCAACTTGTTTCCATTCCAGAGTTAATGTTTCTAAATTTTTAATTACATCTTCCTGATGACGGACATCAAAACACAGTGTTTTGACCTGAACTCCAAAATTATCCTCCAATCTTTGTTTTAAAGCGACCAGACGTTCTTCTCTACGTCCCGTTAAAATAAGGTTGTATTGATTTTTAGCAAAGGTTTCTGCGCAAGCTTCGCCAATGCCCGCAGTTGCACCGGTTATTAAAACTAATTTGCTCATTGGAACGAAAATATAAAAATTATTTTTTTGATGTGGAAATTATGCCCGAAATATGTGTATATTTTTCTAAAACAAGCAAGATAAGTATTTGTTTAGCTACTCGAAATAAAGGCTAAAAACGAAGTTTCTCAAAAACAATTTGTCAATTGATTCTGAATAAGGCTCATTATCTCTCTTAAGTACGCTTTTAAAGGAATTACTAAGTTTTATTTCCGGAGACAATTTAAAAAACTCAAAATATAAGTCAAATCCTATTCCTATTTCATAAGACATGAATTTTTTTTGATTTTTTAAAAATTTCTGAAAATAGTCTTTGGTTTCATCATCAAATTTCTTTTTTGAAGCGATGTCTATTCCATACTTTAATCCACCTATAAGATAAGCTCTGAAATTATTTCTCCGGTCCGATTTTAATTTCAGAGACAACGGAAAATCTACCATTGTTGCATTTACGGACCGTCTTATTTTCCCATCAGGTGCCTCAACTTTATCCTGCTTGTAGTCTTCATTACTATGTTTAAAACCATAATCTACCACCCTGTCTGTAAAGGTTAAGGTTGGTGTGAAGCGTAAATTAAGATGTTTAGTAAGATACAAATCGCTGACAAATCCTAAACCAAACCCGGGATTTAATGCAGAACTAATACTTACAAGTGTATCTACATTTTGGGGATTCGGAAAATTGGCTAAATCTTCTCTATTGAAAAGTGGCTCTTTCCAATTAACTGCCTTCTGGATTTTATATTCCGAACCGATATACTGAAAAGTAAATCCAAAGTGTAAAGTTTCATCGTCTACTCCTCCACCCCAATTCCCCTGTGCAAAAGCTGCAATGGAAAAAAGAAGGGACAAAAAGACAAATGAAAGCTTTTTTATCATTTAACTCCAGTGTATATAGAACAGATACCAAACGTTAAAGGACGGAATTTAGTTTGTTGAAACCCTAATTTATCCATCAGATTGGTAAACTTTTCTCCGTCAGGAAAAGCTTTTACAGATTCTGGCAAATAGGTATAAGCACTGGAATCTTTGGAAAAGAACTTTCCTATAAGCGGCAGAATATAATGGAAATAAAAATTATAAGCTTGTTTAACAGGAAACGTTGTAGGTTTAGAAAACTCCAGCACCACCAGTTTACCGCCAGGTTTTAGCACACGGTACATGTCTGCAATTCCCTTTTCTAAATACTCGAAATTTCTTACACCAAAGGCAACTGTTATGGCATCAAAAGTGTCATCTTCAAAAAGCAGTTTCTCCGAGTCTCCAAGTCTCACTTCATAAACATCACCTTTATTTCTTTTGGCTATTTTCTGCCTGGCAACTTCCAACATTCCTTCCGAAATATCTACTCCAATAACTTTTTCTGGTTTTAGAATTTCGATTGCTTCGAAAGCGAAATCTCCTGTCCCTGTTGCGACATCCAACATCAGCTTGGGCTGAACAGACTTAAGTTCCTTAATTGCTTTTTTTCGCCAGATAATGTCTATCCCCAACGACATAAAGTGATTTAAAAAATCGTAAGTTTTAGAGATATTGTTGAACATGGTTGCAACCTGCTCTTTTTTTGCAACCTGCTGATCTTTATAGGGAGTAATATTTTGTGCCATTGTTGATGCAAAGATAAAAGAAATTAGTTAGCTCTTGTTGCAAGCTGGGTTTTCTCTCAATCTGATTCAAAAATATAGCGATTATTGGATTTGTTAAAGCGTTTACACTCCAATTGCCGTGTTTTACCAGTATCTGCCAGACTTTGCCGTATTTTGCTTAATTCTCCAACATTTCTTCGAGGCTTCTTCGGGACTCCTTCGAGAAACAGGGGGTATTTCCCGAAGAAAGCCCGAAGGAGTCTGGAAAATCTTAAACGAGAAGATATATAAATATCTACAACCACACTCTACCGATATTCTGAAATAGAGAATAGTCCGAAATATTCAGACACAAAAAAGCCCGCCAGTTGTATTGGCGGGTTTTGCCATTTTTTTTAATTACTAAAAACCAAAATTAACCCCTACGCCAAACACTTGTCTAATCTGGAAACCTTTGTAGGCATTATCATCATAGATGGTCTGGAAGGCTACGTTAGTTGATAAATATTTATTGATTTTCATTACCACATTTAATTGGTAATCTAAATCAACATTTTGCGGATCTTCTAAATAGTTAGCATACAGATTCAGGATATTTTCTACAGAAACATTTTCCATAATATTAAACTTATAATATCCAGATGTATAGAAACCCAATTCATATCTTAGGTTTTTCCCTTCATCTACCCCAAAATATTTAGCATCGGGCAACGTCCGGTCTTTTTCTACAAAAACCATTTTGGAAGTCGCAGGAGCTATATTAACTTTCAAATTATCACTTTTTTTCCATAACATACCCGGACCAAATGTTAAATATGCTGGTGAAAAGAAATTAGTGTATGATGTTCTTGTCTCCTTACCATTGGCATTTGTACCATATTCATAACCTTCTGTAAGTTGAGTCTTAAAATTCACAAAACCAGAATAGAACCAGTTTCCGGAAGCCTTTCTTCCGTAAAGAGAGTTAAGCTCTATCCTGTCGTCTGTTTTCTTAGCAAACTCAGCATTTTTAGTTTTCACCAAACCGTAAGAGCCTATAATTTTATTATCCCAGGTTATGTTTTCCCGCTTGTAATTAAAATCATAATTTACTCCTAAGGTTCCGGCTATATTATTTTCACCGCCGGCTAACCAGTTACTAAAAGCAGATTGATTGAATAAGAAAGAAACGTTCCCTTTATTCGTCCAGCCTTCTTTAACCTCTCCTTCCTGGGCAATCCCCACTAAACCCAGGGTAATTAAGAAAATTGTAAAAATGGTTTTCTTCATAGCTTATTATTTTTAATTTCCAGCAATTATACAAAGAATGTCGGTTTGTTCCTTAATCTTTTTAAAGCATCTGTAAATTAACTGTATCTTTGCAGGATGATTATCAAATCGGCAGAATTTACAGTAAGTAACACAAAGATTAGCAAACTTCCGCCTTGTGTTTTGCCTGAATATGCTTTTATTGGAAGATCTAACGTAGGAAAATCTTCTTTAATAAATATGCTTACAGGTGTAAAAGGATTAGCCAAAACTTCTCAGAAACCCGGAAAAACCCAATTGATTAATCATTTTTTAATTAATAAAGACTGGTATCTGGTTGATCTTCCTGGCTATGGTTATGCCCGAAGCTCAAAATCTAACAGACTGGAATGGGCTAAATTCATAAAGAATTATTTAGAAAAAAGAGAAAGCCTCCAATGTGTTTTTGTTTTGGTTGACAGCAGATTGGAACCGCAAAAAATAGACATTGAATTTTGCTGTTATCTGGGAGAAAGAGGAATTCCCTTCATTTTAATTTTTACTAAGGCAGACAAAAACGGAGTAACCAAAGCTCAAAAAAATATGGCTCTTTTTAGAAAAGAGCTGTTAAAGTATTTTGAAGAAATACCTCAGATGCTATTAACTTCTGCCGAAACAAAATTTGGAAAAGATCAGGTACTCATGTTCATAGAAGAGGTTAACCAAACTTTCGAAGTACCTGAAATTGCAAAGACCGAGGAGTAATTATTATATGTACCAAGCGGCTGTTTTAATTTTTGACTTCATATAACTATTAACGAAAAACGGCTTTTATTTGTAACATGAAGAAA
>NZ_JBEBVH010000053.1:0-18194 GCF_040392825.1 Pseudopedobacter sp. | reverse complement strand
AGATCATTACAAGAGCAACTCCGGATAACCTAAATTTACAATTTAAAGAAAAAACTATTCTAGATGCATTTCAAGAAGCAGGTTTCTATACAGCTTGGATTAGCAACCAAAATGCTCAACAGCCAATTATTAAACGGCTAAAAGAAGTTGCAGACTATTCTTATTTTTCAAAGTCTGAAATTGACAACAATAGTCCATACGATACAGATCTAATTCCTAATATTAAACAAGCATTACAGAATAGAAGTAAAAGAAAATTCATTATTATTCATACACTAGGTAGCCATTTCAGATACTCGAAACGATACCCGAAGTCTTTTGAAAAATTCACACCTGCCATTGCCAAAACAGGTTATGAGAATTTTGATATTAGTAATAAAACAAAATTTATAAACGCTTATGATAATAGTATTCTCTTTACCGATTTTTTCCTTCATTCTTTAATAAAGGAGTTGGAAAAAATTAATGTAATAAGTACGTTAATGTACATTTCTGATCATGGAGAAAACTTATTTGATGATAAAAACGAACTTATACTTCACGGAACAGAAAGTCCTACGAAACATGAATATCATATACCTTTATTTATGTGGTTCTCAAAAGGGTATCAAGAAAAAAACACAGAAAAAGTTAATAACCTAATCAATAACAAAGACAAGAAAGCAACCTCAAATTCAACTTTTTACACCCTATTAGATATAGCCAACATTAGATACAACAGCTATGAAAAAGAAATTCATAAAAGTCTCTCGAATATAAACTACAGAGAACCAATTGAACGTAAGCTAATTAATACGTCAAAAAAAGTTATTGTAACGAAGTAAAAACCTAAATTTTATGTCACATCACTTATTTGCTTATTAAGCCTCATAACTCAATTCAAAACATTCAAACAACCACAAAAGTTAGTTGTTATACTTCTCTAAGTTAGAGATCGTATTTGAGAAATATAAAAAGATTGTCCACCGTGGCAAGTCCCTTTATATTTTCAACGTTTCGCTGACACCGGCGAAATGCCATAAACAGTATCTTTGTATTAATGAAATTTAAACTGTCTTCTATATACAAACCAACCGGAGACCAGCCTGGTGCTATTAAACAGTTGGTTGAAGGTGTAAATAATGGTGAACATTACCAAACATTATTAGGAGTAACAGGCTCGGGGAAAACTTTTACCGTGGCCAATGTTATTGAACAAACTCAAAAGCCGACACTCATATTAAGCCATAATAAAACGCTGGCGGCACAGTTGTATGGTGAATTTAAACAGTTTTTCCCTGAAAATGCCGTCAATTATTTCGTATCTTATTACGATTATTATCAGCCAGAGGCTTTTTTGCCTACCACCAATACCTATATTGAGAAAGATTTGCAAATCAATGATGAAATTGAAAAACTTCGCTTGAGAACAACTTCGGCTCTTATGTCCGGCCGTCGCGATGTTATCGTCGTATCTTCAATATCCTGTATCTATGGTATGGGAAATCCAGAAGACTTTTCCAATTCAGTTTTTAGGTTTGGTGTCGGAACCAGAATAAGCAGAAACGCTTTTCTTCATAGATTAGTTGAAATTCTATATTCAAGAACTACTGCCGAATTTAAACGCGGAACTTTCAGAGTAAAGGGAGATACTGTAGATATCTATCCCGCATATCTGGACTTTGCTTATCGGGTTTCTTTCTTTGGAGACGATATTGAAGAAATTGCAGCTATAGATCCTTTAACAGGAAAAAGCATAGAAAAAACACAGGCCATTACTATTTTCCCGGCTAATTTATTCGTTACACCAAAAGAAAAATTCGTTAGTGTATTGCATGAAATTGGGGAAGACATGGAGGCCCGTAAAAAACAGTTCGAAACCGATGGTCGATTTTTAGAAGCAAAAAGATTAGAAGAACGCACAAATTACGATATGGAAATGATGCGTGAATTGGGTTATTGTTCCGGAATTGAAAACTACTCCAGATATTTTGATGGAAGACGCCCCGGTATGCGTCCTTTCTGTCTCTTAGATTATTTCCCCGACGACTATTTAATGGTTATTGACGAGAGCCATGTAACTGTTCCACAAATCAGGGCGATGTATGGCGGCGACAGATCCAGAAAACTTTCTTTAGTTGAATATGGTTTTAGGCTACCAGCAGCCCTAGACAATCGCCCGTTAAACTTCCAGGAATTCGAAAATTTAGCTCCCCAAACTATTTATGTAAGTGCCACTCCTGGAGATTACGAATTACAACAGACAGAAGGTGTCTTCATAGAACAAGTCATTCGTCCAACCGGTCTTCTCGATCCGGTTATAGAAGTAAGGCCTGTAATTAATCAGGTAGATGATCTGCTAGATGAAATCGATAAAACGATCAAGCTGGGAGACAGAGTTTTGGTAACTACACTTACCAAAAGAATGGCAGAAGAGCTGGCAAAGTACATGGATAGGCTGAATATTAAAGTCCGATATATTCACTCCGAAATTAAAACACTGGAACGGGTAGAGATTTTAAGAGGATTGAGGTTGGGTGAATTTGATGTTTTAATTGGAATTAACTTATTAAGAGAAGGTTTAGATTTACCTGAGGTTTCTTTAGTAGCTATTTTAGATGCCGATAAAGAAGGATTTCTAAGATCTGAACGTTCGTTGATACAGACAATAGGAAGAGCTGCAAGGAATGACCGAGGAAGAGTTATTATGTATGCAGACTCCATTACCGATTCTATGCGTGTTACTATTGACGAAACAAACAGACGCCGGGAGAAACAGATTAAATACAACGAAGAGCATGGTATAATACCTAAAACTGTAGGTAAATCTAAAGAAGCCATTATTGAGCAAACTTCCGTTGTAGACTTCAAGGGAGGGATACAGCAAGCATACATAGACAATAGTGAGCCAACTATTGCAGCAGACCCTGTAGTTCAATATATGACCAAAGCACAATTGAAAAAATCTATAGAAAACACGAAGAAAGAAATGTTGACTGCATCTAAAAACCTGGATTTCTTATTGGCGGCAAAGCTCAGAGATGAAATGTATGCGCTTGAAAAAATGATGGAAGAAAAATTTGGGTCTTAGTTTAAGAGAACTGATATCTGGCCTAAAGAATTAGGTAACCTGATAAAGGCAAAAAATTACGGGTATTCGATTAATGTAACTAATGACTTGTAAGCCAATAAGCTCAATGGATAATACCCTATAATATAAACAAAGTGTAACATTACGTTAGTATTACATTCTAATTAATGTGAAAAATTTATATTTGTGATATGGGTGGATTATTAAAATTTTTACTAATAGCTATTTGCATTCTATATATAATAAGAGTGCTGGCTAGAATATTTTTACCATTCTTATTTAAAAAAGCGGTAAATAAGATGCAGGAGAAAATGAATCAGCAATATGGTGAAAATGGCGGTGGCTTCCAATATAGAGAATATCATTTCGGAGGGAATACAAGAAATGCAAATCCTAAGCCAGAGGGAAAAATTTCTGTTGACTATGTTCCTCCTATTCCCCAAAAAGGACCAAATTTAGATAAAGGCGGAGAGTTCGTAGATTTTGAAGAGGTAAAATAGCACAAAAGAGCTTACCCTATATTTTTATTTAAGGTTTCTTTGGCATACCAAAGAAACCTTTTTTATTGGCCCGCGATATTAAGGCTCTAAACGGAGGAAGTTCCCTTCCAGATCAAATATCAGATCTACACCATTCTGAACCAGATCAACATCGTAACCATTTATAGTTTTCTCAATCCCATTGAAATTATCATCAGGGAAATTTTCAGTAACATAATCTACGATTTTAGGGTTGATAAAACCTGTAGGAATAGTTATACCGTTTTCACCATCAACCTCTCTCCATTCTCCATTGGGGTTAAAATCTACTTCCACTTTACTTGCCAGATTTACAGAATAATTTACTCCGTCTTTTTCAATATTGGTAATATCAATTCCATTAAAATATGCCGTTAAAAATGCTTTTGAAGCAGCAGGTAATTTTCCATGCGCAACAATCTTCTCGCCGTCATCACAAGAGATTATTGAAAAAGCCAAAAACACTAATATTGCAGTTCCAAAAATTGTTTTCATCTTAAATAGTTTTTTGTTAATCATCAATTCTTATAAATTCACCCTTTCTGTTAAATTCTAATTCCAATCCGTTAGAGATTTCTACTTCATATTTATTCGTGGACTTTTTAATCTCTTTAACAAATGTATTTGGAAAGCTCTTCTTTACATGGCTTAGGATGCTACCCGGAACAATTTTAACCGGCATTGATTTTGTATGAGCATCCACTTTCTCCCATTCACCATTAGAATCAAATTCAATCTTACTTCCATCATTTAAAATGACAGTGTATTCCTTTTGCACCAAATACTCTGTTTCCTCTGTAACAGTTAGGATATCTGCCTGAGAAAAAAAGGTTTTAATAAATTTCTGAGCCTTTGAAGGTAGTTGGTTAAATGTTATCACCTTGTCATTTGCAATAGCCGAATTTGCTGTAAAGACTATCAATACAGCTGTTAGAAATTTTGATAACTTATTCATTTTAAACTTTACTTATTTTCACTAAGTCAAAGCTCCACAACGAATTGGGAAAAATTTAGGAAAAACATCTTTCCAATAAAAAAATATGTTTTTTATTTTCAAAGTAGTACTGAATTGATAAATGAGAATAGGAATCAACAATTGATTTAACAATAGCTAATCCCAAACCATTAGACTTACTGTCCTGCTGTTCCTTATGAAATCTCTGAAAGATAAGTGATTGCTCCAGAGGTCTATTTTCTCCGGTATTTTTAATTGACAAAGACTTTTCTGATAGGTGTATACTAATACTGCCTCCTTTAAAATTGTACCTTATGGCATTTCGCAATAAATTTGATAACAATACAGTTACCAGATCTTTATTCATTTCAATCTCAAATACGCCTTCTTCTTTTAGCAAGCATTGTATTTCTTTAAATTTTATCAGATCATTAAAATCGTCAAGGAGTTGTTTGAGGACATCGTTAAAACTAACAAGTTCTACATCTTTATATTGTTTATTTTCAATTCTGGATAACATCAATAGAGCCTTATTTAAATTCACCAATCTCATGAGTGAGGATTTTGAGTCATTTAGTTGCACTAACTGATTTTCAGTCAATCCATCCTCCTCCATCAATAGTTCCAGCTTATTTATAGTAATCGCTAAAGGTGTCTGTAATTCATGCGATGCGTTTTCAATGAATAACTTTTGTTCATTAAAAATTTCTTCATTACGTTGCCACATCTGCCCAATTTCATTATATAGCTTGTTAAATTCGATAACATTGGTTTTTAGAGGTCTGAGATTTTCCTTTTTACCAAAACGATAGTGATTTAGATTTTCTAAAATAATCTTAAAAGGCTTCCATGCTCTTCGCAATACAAATTCATTGATTATATATAAGCTAAGTAATAGGACAATGTACAATACAATTAAAGCAGTAGTTAAATCATAAATAAGATCGTCCTCTTCAACTGTTGATGTACGTATTTCCAAATGATAAGGCTTTTCATCTGGTCCATAGAACCCTGTTTTGAGTACTCTATATGGTTCTTCCTCCTCGTCATATGGCATGTAAAAAAACGTGTTGTAGAATTTATTTGTTTCCGAAAACTGAGCTGTTTTTGCCTGGATTATTCTAAATTGGTTAACACCAAATTCACCGGTTTTCAGTATTTCCGAATGTTTATATACCTCCCGTAATATTTCTATTTTTTGATTCTTCAATCCATCGTCAACATTATCATAAACTTCATCTAAAATATAAGCGTAAAACACCAAAGCCCAAATGGCTATGATAACCAGAAATGCTATAGTTAAATAGCGCAACGTATAGTTTTTCAACGATATATTCATCACATCAGCTTATATCCAACTCCATAGACAGCTTGAAAATCAATTTCTGACTGATGCTCTTTTAGCTTTTTTCGTAGATTTTTTATCTGAGAATATATAAAATCGAGGCTATCCGCCTGATCCACATAATCTCCCCAAATCGCTTCAGCCAAAGAGGTTTTATGGATCAATTTTTCTGGGCGAATCATGAAATAATAAAGTAAATCATATTCCTTTCTATTTACCTGAACCTCATTATGCCCAATCATTACACGTCTATCATCCGGATAGACACTTACATTTTTAAATTGAATAATATGTTCGCCGTGGTGGTTTTTCCTGCGAATTACTGTTTTAACCCTGGCCAAAAGTTCTGCCAAATGAAATGGTTTTGACAAATAATCATCGGCTCCAAGTTCTAATCCCTGTACTTTATCTTCCACAGAATCTCTGGCAGAAATAACAATTACAGAATCATCTTTACCCATATTTCTTAACTCTGCCAGCAACTGCATTCCTGAACCTCCCGGAAGCATAATGTCGAGCAGAATACAATCATAATTATAGCTTGATATTTTTTCTATCCCGCTATGATAGTCCTGAGCCGTCTCTACCAAAAACATTTCTTTTTCCAGAAAAGATTGGATCACCGACATCAAGTCGTACTCGTCTTCTATGATTAGAATTTTCATGGCTATACTAAGCTACAATTTTACAGTAAGAACCTGGAAAGATTTAGGAAAATGAGTAGGCCGTCAACAGATATCTGCAAGCCCTAAAGAGAAACCTTTTATTTGTTTAGTATTAAAAGCAGATATATCACCTATTTTTCTATTTTTGATGTTCAATTATTAAGAACAGATGAATAACTGGTTTAAAAGAAACGGCATACATATAGCCATTATACTTTTCTTCGTAGCACTTTGCTTTGTATATTTTACGCCTGCTTTTCAGGGAAAAATTTTAGTACAACATGATGTTTCTCAGGCGCAAGCTATGCAGAAAGAAATTATGACTTTTAAGGAAAAAGATGGAAAAGCGCCTTTGTGGACCAATGCCATGTTTGGAGGAATGCCTTCATATCAGATTTGGGCTACTTATCCTAAGAATATAACTACTTACATTCTTTCGGGGTTTAGAGCCCTTTTCCCTAACCCTGTAGATATGGTGATGCTATATTTGCTTGGATCTTATTTCTTCTTCAATATTTTACTATCAAAATTAAAAAGCTTAAGTAGATTCTCAGTAATTGCTTTATCTGTAATCGGAGCTTTAGCCTTTGCTTTCTCCTCTTACAATTTTATTATTTTGGAAGCTGGACATGGAAATAAGGCCTTGGCTATTGGATTTTTTGCTCCAATATTAGCTGGAGTACTTTTGGCTTTTAGAGGTAATGTATGGCTTGGAACCGGCATTACAGCTTTAGCACTTTCATTAGCTATTAGGGCCAACCATATTCAAATGACTTATTATTTGGCTCTTGCTCTTTTGCTGTTAGTAATTATTGAATTTTATGCTGCATATAAGAATAAAACTTTGCCCTCTTTTGGTAAAGCTATTGGATTTTTATCCGTAGCTGTGCTTATTGCTGTTACCGTTAATGCAAGTATGTTGTGGACAACTTACGAATATGGACAATTATCTATCAGAGGTAAATCTAATCTTAAATCAGAAAGTAACGAAGCGTCGGCTAATGGTTTAGACAAAGAATACGCTTACCAATGGAGCCAGGGAGTTGGGGAAAGCATTACATTTTTAATTCCCAATGCCTATGGCGGGGCTTCTACTCCAAGCCTCACAGGTGACTCTCATGTGGCAAAATCTTTAATTTCCAGAGGGATTGACGCTAATCAGGCGGCCGGTTTTGCTCAACAAATGCCTACATATTGGGGACCAAAACCTTTTACTTCTGGGCCTTGGTATTTTGGAGCCATTGTATTTTTCCTTTTTATTTATGGATTATTCATTGTAAAATCAAAACTGAAATGGTGGTTACTTACTGCAACCATTTTAAGCCTCTTATTATCTTTTGGAAAACATTTCGATTTAATTTCGAACTTATTTTTTGATTTCTTCCCTCTTTACAATAAGTTTAGAGCAGTAGAATCAATATTAGTCATAGCATCCCTCTGCTTTCCTATTTTAGCTATAATGGCTATTGCAGAAACACTAAAACCAGAAAATGACAAACAATGGTTACTCAAAAAACTTAAAGTTTCTGGATACATAGTTGGCGGAGTTTTAATTATTCTATGGCTGGCACCTTCGTTGTTATTCAATTTTAGAGCAGATAATCATCAAGACTTTATTAACCAGTTAAATCAGGTGACCGGAGATGGAGGCTTTGCAAACGCTATTGCTCAGGCTCTAATAGAAGACAGAACAGCTATGTTCAAAGCGGATGCTTTACGTTCTCTGGGTTTTGTGATTGCCGGATTCGCTATGTTATGGTTACTGATTTCGAAGAAATTAAATGCGAACGTAATTGTTATTGCCTTAGGTGTTTTCATTTTAACAGATTTATGGACGATAGATAAACGATACTTAAATAACGAAAAGTTTGTAACCAAGGCTGTTATGAGTCAGCAATGGAAAACCAGAGAAGTAGACGATTTTATCATGAGAGATAAAGATCCTGATTTTAGAGTTTTGGATCTGACCATTCCGACCTTTAGTAGCGCTAATGCCACGTATTTTCACAAAACAGTTGGTGGTTATCATGCGGCAAAACTAAAAAGATTCCAGGAGGTTATAGAAAAGCAATTTTCCGGAAGTCTTAATCAGGACGTACTGGATATGTTGAATACGAAATATTTTATTACATCCGGGCAAGATGGTCAAAATGTTTCTATGAAAATTAACCAGACAGCCTGTGGACACGCCTGGTTTGTAGATAATATACAGTTTGTAAAGGACAATGATGAAGAGATGACTGCCATCAGTTCCTTCGATCCTAAGAAAGAAGCCATTGTAAATGATGAATTTAAAAAAGGTCTTGATTTAAGTCGTTTGGGTACCGGATCGAACGGTAAAATAGAACTTGTTAATTACCATCCGGACAATTTGAAATATGAATATTCTATTGGTAAAAAAGCAATTGCTGTATTCTCGGAGATTTGGTATCCAAAAGGTTGGAAAATGTATATAGATGGCGAAGAACAGCCATACATAAGAGCAAATTATATTCTCCGGGCAGCTGAATTACCTGCGGGAAATCACACTGTTGAGTGGAAATTCGAACCAAAATCATATTATTTTGGAGAAAATATTTCTTTAATTGGTTCAGTATTATTATCTTTAATTCTTGCTTTTGCAATTTTTAGACGGAATTTGCAAAAACAGAAAGCTTAAACCGACCAAAAAACCTAAATCCCGGCTTCTCAAAAGCTGGGATTATTTTTTTTAGTCATTTGTTCTCCGGTACTTCAACCAATAAAACCCTAAATTGAAAGCGATAATTAAATGATTAAATAAGTTTGGTAAAAAGCCATAGTACTTCCTTAAAATACGGTATCTTTCCTTTAGACTTTGCAGATGTTTCTTTTTAGACATCCCCCCTACCAAATATTTAGCCACGTAAGTATTTGCATTTATAATTTTATTAGATTTTTTAGCAATATTCAGGACCCAATCTATATCGGCACTTAACTGATACCTTTCATGATGATAAGGTTCTGCCAATGATTTTTTTACATATATGGCCTGATGGCAAATACTCATTCCGTATTTAAAACTTTTCCAGGTAAATTTAGCGGGAGCCTGATGTCTTCTTCTACCTAAACTTTCCAAGTTATTGTTAATCATTTCTGTTTCTCCGTAATAAATATCTGCGTCAGCACCTAAAGAAAACAGATGATCGACAGTATTTTTATCAAAGATTTCATCTCCCGAGTTCATAAACAAAAGATAATCTCCTTTAGCCAATTTCATAGCCTTATTCATAGCGTCATAAATCCCCTTATCTGGTTCAGATACTATTTTAGAAATTTGCTTGTCGTAACGCCTGATTATCTCTAATGTTTTGTCATTAGAGACTCCATCTATCACAATATATTCTATATGAGGATAAGTCTGATTTACAACCGACCTAATAGTTCGCTCGATGTTTTTTTCGTCATTATAAACAACTGTAATTACAGACAATACGGGACAATTCTTTAACATGAACCTTTATTTATTAAATACGATTCAAACTTAAAAAAATAGTGGCTTTTATTTGATAAATTTGCAAGACATGAAACGACTAGAGCACATATATAATTCCGTTGGAAATTTATTAACCAATGCTATTAGTTCAACTGCATCTATCGTTAAAATACTCATTCAGTCTGATTTAGAAGTTAAAAGGCACCTCACAAAAGGAATAAAAGAATGTGTAATTCTTGGTAATGGCCCGTCATTGGCTCATTCACTCATTGAATATGCGTCCGTTCTTAATAAATATCAATTAATCGCAGTCAATAGCTTTGCCTTAACCAAAGAATATAAAGCATTAAAACCTTCCTATTATGTGATGCATGATCCTGGCTTATGGACTTCTGAAAATGATTTATCGAACAGAATCTTCGATGCTATAAAGTTGACAACAGATTGGCCAATTATAGTTTATTTACCGGCTCAGGCTAAAAGACACAAAACTACAGAAAAATTAGTATCAGAAAACGTTTATATACACTTTTATAACTATACAGTTTTTAAAGGTTTCCAAAATATTGGGCATTATTTTTTCAAAAAGAATTTAGCTATGCCCCAAAGTCAGAATGTGCTGGTTGCCTGCTTATTCCTTACTATTAATATGGGTTTTAAGGATATCTATATACTTGGTGCAGATCATACCTGGCATGAAAATATTAGTGTAAATGCAGATAATATACTTTGTGTGAAAGATGTGCATTATTACGATCAAGAAGTAGATATTAAACTTAGACCTTTTAAAAAAGGACTTCATTTGGAAGAAACTTTCAAGGTTTCGGAAATCTTTGAAGCTTGGGCCAAAGTATTTAAAGGTTATGAAGCTATTTCCAGATATGCAAAAACTAAAAATGCTCATATATATAACGCTAGTAAAGTTTCATTTATCGATGCATTTGAAAGGAGGAAACTGCCTTGATAGATACACTATTAATTAACCCATTTACGCTATGGTTTAGGTGGCTATTTAAAAAACTGGTTTATAAGCTAAAACACCAGGGAAAGAGCCTAAAAATAGAATATATGGTTGAAATTCACAATTGTTCCTTTGGACATTACAATACTATATATAAATACTCACGGGTTAGGAATTCAAGTTTTGGAAATTTCACCTATGTTGCCAGAAATACTCTAATCCAATACACTAAAATTGGAAATTTTTGTTGCATTGGCCCAAACGTTAATATTGGCTTAGGCTCACATCCCAGTTCTATATTTGTATCAAGTCATCCATTGTTTTACTCTACAAAAAAACAGACGGGCGGTTTGTCTATCTTAGACAAAGATTTGTTTAATGAATATACAGAGACTACTATTGGAAATGATGTTTGGATTGGCGCAAACGTAATCGTAAAATCCGGCGTTACTATTGGGGATGGGTCAATCATTGCAGCAGGAGCAGTTGTGACTAAAGATGTGGCCCCCTTTAGCGTGATTGGTGGTGTCCCCGCCAAGCATATAAAACTTAGGTTTTCAGAAGAGCAAATAAATTTTTTGAAGCAATTCAAATGGTGGGAAAAAGATTTATATTGGCTTAAACAAAATAAAGACTTATTTACAAATATAGAACTACTGATGGCCAAACATGCTCATCAGCAACAATAACAATATGCTAGATCTTAATAACAAATCCATTTTAATAACGGGCGGAACAGGTTCTTTGGGCAAACACCTTACTAAAAATATATTAAACAGGTTTCCAAATGTGAAACGCCTGGTTATATATTCCAGAGACGAACAAAAACAATTTGAAATGGCCCAGGAATTTCCAAAATCTAAATATGACGGAATTCGATATTTTATTGGAGACGTTAGGGATTTTGACCGTTTGAAAAGAGCCATGCAGGGCATAGACTATGTTATTCACGCTGCAGCCATGAAGCATGTTCCCATTGCAGAGTACAATCCAGACGAATGTGTAAAAACAAATATCCATGGAGCCCAGAACGTGATAGATGCTTGCCTGGAAACCGGGGTGAGTAACGTAGTGGCTCTATCTACAGACAAAGCCTGCGCTCCTATTAACTTATATGGGGCGACCAAGTTAGCGTCTGATAAATTATTTGTGGCTGCAAATAACATCAGAGGAAGGCAACAAATTAAATTTTCGGTAGTAAGATATGGCAACGTTATGGGGTCTAACGGATCTGTAATACCCTTCTTTATGAAAAAGCGAAAGGAAGGAGTCCTTCCTATCACCGATCCAAATATGACTAGATTTAATATTTCTTTGCAGGGAGGCGTAGACATGGTTTTACATGCTATGGAGACTGCATGGGGCGGTGAGATTTTTGTTCCAAAAATCCCATCATATAAAATCACAGATGTGGCTACGGCAATTGGACCGGAGTGTAAACAAGAAATTATTGGCATCAGGCCCGGAGAAAAAGTACATGAAGAAATGATTACTTCTTCTGACTCATTTACAACTTACGATTTAGGCAAATATTATGTAATACTCCCTCAACTGCCTAACTTTAATTTAGACGAATACACTAGCCATTTTGATGCTAAACTAGTTAAAACTGGTTTCCAATATAATTCCGGAGAAAATACTGAATGGGTAACCGTTGAAGAATTAAGAGCCTTAATTAAAGAGCATCTTTATCCAGATTTTACCGTTTAAAAACATGAAAGCGATACCATACGGAAGACAAAACATTACCGAAGAAGATATACAGGCGGTCGTTGAAACTTTACAGTCTGACTATCTAACGCAGGGTCCTAAAATAGTAGAATTTGAAACCCAATTTGCGAAATATATGGGCGCAGAATATGCTGTCGCAGTCGCAAATGGCACAGCAGCCTTGCATCTGTGTACATTAGCATTAAATGTAAAGCCTGGAGACAAAGTAATCACAACTCCAATTACCTTTGCAGCTTCTGCAAATTGTGTAAAATATTGTGGTGGCGATGTTATGTTTGGCGATATTGACCCGAACACCTATTTATTAGATATTAATTCTGTAAAAAAATTATTAGAAGCATCACCAAAAGGAACTTATAAAGGATTAATTCCGGTAGATTTTGCTGGTAGACCCGTTAACTTGGAGGAGTATAAAAAGCTGGCAGATGAATATAACTTATGGATAATAGAAGATGCCTGTCACGCTCCAGGCGGATATTTTCACGATAGCAATAATGTAAAACAGTTATGCGGAAACGGAGAGTATGCTGATTTAGCCATTTTTTCGTTCCACCCAGTAAAACATATTGCATCCGGTGAAGGAGGGATGATTACGACTAATAACGAAGCTCTTTATAAAAAACTGTTATTGCTAAGAACCCACGGAATTACAAAAAATGATCAACAGTTTTCTAACTCCATTGAATTTGCTGGAGGAATCGATTCATATCCTCTTTGTTACATGGAAATGCAGACTCTTGGATATAACTATCGTATTACAGATTTTCAGGCGGCACTAGGATTAAGCCAGCTAAAAAGAGCAGATAAGGGAATTACAAGAAGAAAAGAAATTGCAAAAAAATATCACGAAGCTTTTGCAAAAAGTCCTTTTGTTAAAAGGCTATCCCAACATGATGAAGGTCATGCCTATCACTTATTTGTCTTAGAGGTTGAAGATAGATTGGGACTTTATAATTTTTTACGTACTAAAAACATATTTGCTCAAATACATTATATACCTTGTCATCTCATGCCTTATTATAGGGATTTGGGTTGGAAAGAGGGCGACTGCCCGTATTCCGAAGATTACTACAAATACTGTATCAGTTTACCCATGTATCCAACGCTTTCTGATCACGAACAGATGTACGTAATTGAGCAAGTAAAAACCTATTATGCATCAAAATAATATATGCATCATACCAGCAAGAGGGGGAAGTAAGCGTATCCTTAGAAAAAACATAAAAGTTTTTTTAGGAAAGCCGATTATTGCATATTCAGTAGATGCTGCACTTCGTTCTGGCCTGTTTGCAGAAGTTATGGTTTCTACCGACGATGAGGAGATAGCTGAAATTGCCACATATTATGGCGCAAAAGTCCCATTTTTACGCTCTCCACACACTTCAGACGATTTTGCAACTACATTGGATGTACTCAGAGAAGTTTACAATCGGTACACTAATCAAAATTACCACTTTAAAAATATATGCTGCATCTATCCTACTGCTCCTTTTGTAAATAGCGAAAAATTAAAATCAGCATATGATTTATTAATCAATGGTCAGTTCGATAGTGTATTGCCTATATTAAGATATTCTTTTCCGATACAGAGATCCTTTATCAAAAAAGACGAGGGAAAAATTGCATATCTGTACGAAGAGTTCAAAAATACTCGTAGTCAGGATTTACAGCCCTCTTTTCACGACGCCGGACAATTTTATTGGTTGAAACCCGAAGTACTTACACTTAACTCCATAATTACAGCAAGATCGGGTGGAATTGAGATAAGCGAGCTTGAAGGCCAGGATATTGACAACGAGAATGATTGGAAACTAGCCGAATTAAAATATGAATTGCTACAAAACGTTAAATAAACAAGAGTTTCAGTACAAGGATTATAGCCTGGTTCCTATAAGATTTGACGACCGTTTTCTTATCATGAAATGGAGAAACGAGCAAATCTATCATTTAAGGCAAAATAGCCCATTAACTAAAGAGCAACAGGATTCTTATTTTAATGAAGTAATCTCACAATTATACAGTGACAATCAACCCGGCCAATTACTATTTTCTTTTTTACATAAAGGTATATGTATTGGCTATGGAGGCTTGGTTCATATAAATTGGGTCGACAAACATGCAGAGATATCCTTTATTATGGACACACAATTGGAGCCTCTTTCTTTCGTTGAATTATGGTGTATATACCTCAAATTGATAGAAGAAGTAGCATTTAACGAGCTTGTTTTTCACAAAATTTTCACTTATGCATACGATTTACGTCCTCAATTATATAAAGCTTTAAATAAATCAAATTTCAAAAAAGAGGCTACTTTAACGGATCATTGTTTTTTTGAAGGTCGGTTTATTGACGTTATTATCCATTCTAAAATCGATTCATTTAAACTTAGAAAAGCTAATCAATCCGATTTGGAAACTACATTTAATTGGGCAAATTCTCCTATTACACGCAGGTACTCATTTCATAAAGAACAAATAAGTAAAGAGTCCCACACTACATGGTTCACTGAAAAGATAAATAATCCGAAAGTGATTTATCTTATCCTAGAAAACGTTATCAATACTCCATTAGGAAGTATTAGATTGGATTTTAACGAAGATACAGCAATAATAAGTTATCTAATATCGCCACTATATCAAGGTAGAGGATTAGGTAATGTTATTGTTTATTTAGCCGAGGAGTATATCAAAAAAAATAAGATCCCTGTCCAAAAACTAATTGGATTTGTATTTAAAGAAAATTTAGCCTCAATAAGAATTTTCGAAAAGCTAAATTATACGAGAAACGACCAAGAGGAACAACTAAAATACGAGAAATTCATACCATGAAAGTAGGCCAATTTGAGATAAACGACGAAAGTCCTGTATTCATAATTGCTGAGTTATCTGCTAATCATAATGGCAGTATTGACACAGCTATTGAAACAATTAGAGCAGTAAAAAGAGCGGGAGCCAATTGTATCAAACTACAAACCTATACTGCGGATACTATAACCATTGATAGTAATAAAGAAGATTTCTTAATAAAGGGAACAATATGGAACGGAAAGAACCTTTACCACCTGTATCAAGATGCCTATACTCCCTGGGAATGGCATAAGGAGCTATTCCGGGTAGCAGAAGAAGAAGGATTAATTTGTTTTTCTTCGCCGTTTGATCCTACTGCTGTTGACTTGTTGGAGTCCTTAAATGCTCCCGCATATAAAATAGCTTCTTTTGAAATAACCGATATTCCCTTAATCGAACTAGTTGCATCAAAACAAAAACCTGTTATCATTTCGACAGGTATTGCTACAGAAGAAGATATCCTGTTGGCATTAGATGCCTGTCACCGCATGGGCAATTTTGAAATTGCTTTGTTAAAATGTACTTCTTCCTATCCTGCCCCAATTGAAGAGGCCAATATGGTAATGATAAAAGATTTCAAAGAGCGATTTAATGTAATATCTGGATTATCCGATCATACCATGGGAAGTACGGTTCCTGTTGTAGCGACTTGCTTTGGGGCAAAAATTATAGAGAAACACTTTATTTTAGACCGCTCTATTGGTGGCCCAGATGCTTCATTTTCGATGAATGAGAAAGAATTCTCGGAAATGGTCAAAGCTGTTCGGGAAGCTGAACTGGCAATTGGAAAAGTGGATTATACGCTAACAGAAAAGCAAATTAAGGGGAAGGACTTTTCCAGATCATTATATATTGTCCAGGACATAAAAGAAGGAGAAATATTTACCGAAAAAAATATAAGGTCTGTCCGCCCCGGATTCGGAATGCATCCCAAGTTCTATAAAGATGTTCTTGGAAAGGAATCAAATAAGAACCTTGAAAAAGGTAAGCGTTTAACGTGGGATGATATTAAATAATGGGTAAAATTGGAACGCAGACCATAAAAGGTACTATTTACTCCTATTTAGGTGTAATAGTCGGTTTTTTTAGCATTACTCTTCTGCGATCACATGGCCTGACTACAGAACAAAATGGTATTTTGGAACTGATCATCTCCTATACCATGATCCTCGTACAGCTAGGCTCCTTAGGTATATTCTCGGCGAGTTCAAGATGTTTTCCTTATTTTAGAGATGCAGAGCATAATCATCATGGATTTCTTTTCCTGTTAAGTGCAATTCCCATTGTAGGAACTCTTTTTTTCTCCATATTATATTTTCTGATACAGTTTATAATTCCGGAAAACAACTATACTTCTTTTTTAAACGAATGGGCTGGCCCTATCTTAATATTGACAGTTGCGAACCTGATATTTAACATTTTTGACACATATAATAGAAACGCCTTTTTTGATGCGGTGACAGGTGCTACTTTGAAAGAATTTCTTTTAAAAGTAAGTACCGCCGTAGCTATGGGTGTGATGTTGTTCTTTGCACTGCCTTTCCATTTATTCTTATCCATTTGGTTGTTTGCTAATGTTATTCCTTCAATCCTTATTTTTTATAAACTCCAGCGGAACAATCATTTAAATTTCAAACCCAGTTTGAAGTTTTTGGATAAAGAAAAGGTCCGCATGTTAACTAGTGTGAGTTTATTTGCTGTCATTTCCGGGTTCACAACCATGATTATCCAATACATAGACAAAATCATGATTGATGGGATGATAAACACTTCGTTGACAGGAATCTATGGGATAACAGCCATTTTTGGCACTGTGGTGATTATGCCATCCCGAGTGATGTATCGCATTGGTAGTATAGTGGTTTCGGAGAAATGGAAATCAAATGATTTGGCTGGCATCGCTTCTGTTTATAAGAAAAGTTGCATTAATCAACTACTTATAGGTTTGCTAATTTTCATAGGAATATGGGCTAATATCGATAATGTTTTCAAAATGCTTCCACAGAATGAAGGCTACGAAGCAGGAAAATATGTTATCTTTTTCATTAGTCTGGGCGGATTGATAGAAATGTCGACTGGGCTAAACGGTGTTCTCCTAGCTACTTCAAAATATTACCGATATGACACTTATTTTTTTATAGCGCTAATTATACTTACCATTTTAGCAAACATTATTTTCATTCCTATTTATGGAATAACAGGAGCGGCCATAGCATCAGCCTTAACAACATTTTTATTCAATCTTTTCCGCTATTTATTTATCTGGCGAAAGTTCAAAATTCAGCCTTTTGGATGGAAAAACTTGCATATTCTTATCATTGGGATTATAATTTTACTCATAATTGGCTTATTACCTGCTTTTGAATGGTTTATAGTGGATATTATTGTAAGATCTGGGCTTATAACGATTTTCTATATTGGATTGGTTTACTGGTTTAATCTTTCTCCGGAAATGAACAATATTATTGATAATATCTTAAAAAAGATAAAAATATAGTTTCAAATTTATTCAACCATTTACATTAGTTTTATGTATAAATTATTTACCACAATATTTCTGATTTTTTTATTTATAAAAGCTTATTCTCAAAATGAGATATTTAATAAGAATATTGGTTGGAAAGAAGGAGCGTTTAGCTCTATTAAAA
>NZ_JBEBVH010000052.1:0-18276 GCF_040392825.1 Pseudopedobacter sp. | reverse complement strand
CAAGGGCGAGCCCTTCATGTGTACCATGAAAAGAATATCTCAGTAATCCTCCTACACCTTGAAGCATGAGCATGGTCTCATTTAGAATAATGCCAAAAAGCAGTCCATAGACTCCATACTGAATACCTTTTTTAATCTTTAAACTTTTGTTCTGAAAGGAATAACCAATCAAAAACAAAGATATAATGAGCAATAAAACCAAATGCAGATAGGCTATTACAATGGAACGAAACCCATATACCAATTGGCTTAAAGATGGAATGATAGATACGGATTGTAGGATGAATTTGAGAACAACAGCACACACCACACAAAACCAGATTACATTTACCAGCTTAGTTAGGTTCAATGCTTTGGTCTGCTTTTTAAGATTTAGCAGTGCAAGGATGAACGTAAGCCACAAGGATAGCTGCAGAACAACGGTTATAATCAAAATCACGTATAACCAGTCGGGAAAGTTTTTCCACCAAAGAACAGAAAGAAAATAGGAAGGAATAACAGTACAAACAAATAGTTTGGCGAAACGAGTGCTGATAATTGTTTTGTTTGTTTTCTGATAGACCCAATAATTCACTAATGCCAAGCAGCCGAAGAAGAACCAACCGTTGTATTGGAAATGTAGATAAAAATAAACAGAAGCTAATTGTTTTAACGGATCTACATTATGAGTTGCTTTCAGATAAGCTAATGCATAGGTCCCTAAAGAACTCAAAGCACCGAATATAATCGCTGCTTTAATAAAGATCAATATGTTATTTGGCAATGAGGACTGATTAAGATCTTTCCATATCACTAGGCTAAACCAATAAGAGACAAGCACCACACAGCAGGATATACCTATTGAGACTCCTGAATAACCAGTAATAGAAAACGCCACAAGCATTCCGACGGAAGCTAAATAGTTTGCTATTAACATAAATTGATATTTGCTCGGAGCAGATTCATTGATCTTCTTTCCTGTGACTATGAGTATTAGAAAGACCATAATTGCCTGAGAAACCCATCCAGAAAAAGCAAAATGAGAGTGGGCGTGCATAATATTCTTTTGGTTAATCCAGGGAATGGGATACAAAAACTTCAGTCGCATTAACAGTCCGAAAATCCCGACAATGAGAAAGTTTATAAAAGAGAGTATAATCCATGTCCTCGAACTAATTTGTTGGAGCGATCTAAGCATAAGCGTATTTTCGAATTAGTGTAATATTGAAAATCAAAACCTATTAATCTATACCATCGGCAGGAATGAATACCTTCCCCTTTATTATATTCAGTTTATTTTCCCTTGCCATTTGTTTCATTGTACGAATAATGGTCTCCACCCGCATACCAGTCATGTTGGCAAGTTGTTGACGGGTCAACATCAAGCGATTACACTCCTGACACACCAGCTTTCCATCTTCGTTAAATATTTGAATTAATTTAGTAATAATTTCTTCAGGACAATGATTACAGATTAATTTGGTAAGGAAAAGCTTAAAACGGAGATCCTTAGCTATCTTCTGCGTAAAAAGTATAAGTAAGTCACTATTTTCTTTCATAATTTCGATGAAATGGGGAGCAGAAATCTTTAATAATGTACTGGGTACATCTGCTATAGCACTCACGACATGCACGCCATCACCAAAAACACATACATGTCCACACCCTTCATTAACACCAATAATTTTATGGAGCACTTCCTTTCCGTCAGCAAGAAAGTTACTGATCCTTACTCGACCTGTCAATAGTTGATAGTAGTGACTGCTCAAACTATTCTCCTGAAAGAGAACCTCTCCGGCTTCCACCTTTTTAATGATGGCTCCTTTTTCTATAAGTAACTCGATAGGAATCATAGTGCAATAGGTTTGAAGGATTTTGTTAATTCAAATTAATCGAGAATTTGACCTTTTCCCGTTGATATTCGTCATCCCAAATAGTGATTAATATCAATTAATGATTTAAACAACTGATAATCAGATTTATATCAAAATAATTTAACTTGTTTTTTATCACAGTAACCGCTTTGTGATTTAGGTCATAAAATCACCCTCGCTCTTGCCGATACCTTTGTGGTAATACACATAACATAGAAACTATGAAAAAGCTAATTGTATTCTGTTTGGTGGGCATTTTTATCTTCGCATGTTCATCAAACAATAACGAGAACAAGGCAGAACAGTCCTCTTCAGAAGAGAATAGTTCTGCTGCCAGTAATCCTAGTAATTACGATCCAAATCGTGGCGAAGGAAAATTTAAGGATGTAAGTTTAGCAGACCAATTAGATGTCACAATGGCTGATGAAGGTAAAGTTATTGCAGACCTCAAGTGTGCATCTTGTCATAAGTTGACTGACGAGAAGTTAGTAGGTCCGGGCTGGCGTGGCGTCTCTGAGCGAAGAAAACCTGAATGGATCATGAACTTTATTACTAATCCCGATGCGATGTTGGACAAAGATCCTGAACTACAAGCACAGTTAGAATTGTGTTTAGTGCGTATGCCAAATCAAAACCTTTCTGACGATGATGCTCGTAAAATATTAGAATTTATGCGTAAGAACGACGGTGTCAAATAGCAGAATGTAATTAACCTTAAAATCACAATACAATGAAATTAAAAAAATATCTTATAATGGCTCTGGCTACGGCTACGGTATTCTCCTCATTTCAGGCGTGCAGACCAAAAGGAGCAAGTGACGCAGTGAGTGGAAATGCTGCAGAAAAAGCATACGTTGCCCCTGGAAAATATGATGAATTTTACAACTTTGTTTCCGGAGGGTTCAGCGGTCAGCTTGCTGTTTATGGTCTTCCTTCAGGGAGATTATTGCGTGTTATTCCTGTATTTTCCGTAGACCCTGAAAAAGGATGGGGGTACAGTGAAGAAACCAAAGCAATGCTAGAAACATCACACGGAAATGTTCCCTGGGATGATTCACACCACGTACAATTATCTAAAACAGATGGTCTTTATGATGGTAAATGGGCATTTATTAATGCGAACAATACACCACGTATTGCTCGTATAGATCTAACAACTTACCGTACCGTAGAGATTCTTGAATTACCCAATAGTGCGGGGAATCACTCTTCTCCATTTATTACTGAAAATACAGAATATACTGTGGCAGGAACACGTTTCTCCGTACCCGCAGAGGGAGAGTCGGGTGATGTTCCAATCAATACCTATAAAAAGAACTTCCGTGGTACACTAAGTTTTGTCAGTGTAAATAAAGATAACGGAAATATGGATTTAGCTTTCCAGATTGAAACTCCGGGAGTAAATTATGACTTAAGCAGAGCTGGTAAAGGTGTGTCTCACGGATGGTTCTTCTTCTCAACTTATAATACTGAACAAGCTAATACCTTATTAGAGGTAAATGCGTCCAAGAACGATAAAGATTTTATTCTAGCGGTAAACTGGAAGAAAGCGGAAGAATATCTGAAAGCTGGAAAAGGTAAAAAGCTGACCGGATTGAAATATGCTCACAATAAATATGATGAGAAAACACACACTTCAAAGTCAGAATTCAAAACAGAAACTGTCGTGCTGACTGCTGAAGAGTTGGAAGGTTTGTGTTATTACATTCCATGTCCAAAGTCACCGCACGGAGTTGACGTTGATCCAACTGGAGAATATATTGTAGGTTCGGGAAAACTTGCTGCCTTAATTCCTGTGTTTTCTTTCGACAAAATCCAAAAGGCAATAGAAGAAAAACAATTTGAAGGTGACTTCGGAGGTATTCCTGTTATTAAATACGAGGCTGCTTTATACGGAGAGGTAGAGAAACCAGGTTTAGGTCCATTACATACTGAATTTGATGGTAAAGGAAATGCTATTACTTCATTCTTTGTCTCTTCAGAACTGGTTAAATGGAACATCAAAGACCTAAAAGTTCTTGACCGTGTTCCTACTTATTACTCAACCGGTCACTTAATGGTTCCGGGTGGTGATACAAAAGCACCTTATGGTAAATATGTGGTTGCCTATAACAAAATCACGAAAGACCGTTTCTTGCCTACAGGACCAGAGTTGTCTCAAAGTGCACAAATCTTTGATATTTCCGGAGATAAGATGCAGCTGATCTTAGATTTCCCTACAATCGGAGAGCCTCACCATGCCCAAGCTATAAGAGCAGATGAAATAAAGGATAAGAGTTTGAAAATCTATCCGCTTGAGGAGAATCAACACCCTTATGTTACCAAAGGGGAAAAAGAAGCACGTGTAGAGCGAAAAGGAAATCAGGTACATGTATACTTAACTTCTATCCGTTCACATTTTGCGCCTGATAATATCGAAGGTATCTTCCTGGGAGATGAGATTTACTTCCATGTAACTAATATAGAGCAAGATTGGGATATGCCTCATGGATTTGCGGTAAAAGGAGCCAATAATGGAGAATTATTAGTTATGCCTGGAGAAACTCAAACCTTAAAATGGGTACCAGATCGTATCGGTGTATTCCCATTCTATTGTACAGATTTCTGTAGTGCCTTACACCAGGAAATGCAAGGTTACATCCGTATTTCCAAACCAGGGAACAATGTTCCTTTAACTTATAGCTTGGGTACTAATATACCTGAAGATAGTACTAATTAAAACACATAGAGATGAAATCTACAAATGACTTGTCAACATTACACCGTATACTGATTATACTATGTGGGTTGACTTTAGTAGGGGTCATCTTCCTACCCATATGGCGTATTGAGCTGGATGCAGCTCAATACCCTGAAGGTTTAGAATTGCAGATATACAGTCATAAACTTGCCGGACAAGTTGAAATCATAAATGGCTTAAATCATTATATCGGCATGAAAACCCTACATAAAGAAGACTTCATGGAATTTACAGTCCTTCCCTATCTCATTGGCAGCTTTGCTTTAGCCTTCATCGCGGTAGGAATAGCCAATAGTAGGAAGTTGATGAATTATTTATTTATAGCCTTTCTACTTTTCGGAGTCGTTGCGATGGTTGACTTTTATATTTGGGAATATAACTATGGACATAATTTAGACCCAAGTGCGCCAATTAAAGTTCCCGGTATGGCGTACCAGCCTCCTTTGATCGGTTATAAACAACTTTTAAACTTTGGCGCTTTTTCCGTTCCTGATGTAGGCGGATGGATCTTCGTTGCTAGCGGAGCTATTCTTGCTTTCTGTGTCTTTAGAGAATGGAAAAAGTCTAAAACACTAAAACTCAATTAACATGAAAAGTTACAAAATAGTATTCATCTGTATAAGTAGTATTCTTCTTCTTATGCTGGGGGTTCAAGCTTGCACAGGAAACAATGGTCCAATTCCTATTAAATACGGATCTGATCAATGTGCCTATTGCAAGATGACAGTAAGTGATCCCCGCTTCGGAACACAGTTACAGACTAATAAAGGTCGAGCTTATAACTTCGATGATATTCAATGTATGATTTCATTTGTAAAAGAAAGTAAGGTAGAGAAAGAGGAAATCGCTGTATACTATTTGCCGGATTATATCAGTAATGAGTTAAAACCGGCTACGGAAATGTTTTTTCTTAAAAGTGATGAGTTGAAGAGTCCCATGCGTGGAAACATTGCCGCTTTTAGTAATGCTGAAGACCTTGAAAAAACACAAGCTTCAATAGGCGGAACTACTATCACGTGGGATGACCTTTGGAAATAAAACAATGAACATGAGAATTTCAATCTTTAATATATTTTGTTTAACAGTTTGTTTGTTTATGGTAGTTGGCATTTCTCATGCCGCTACCATTAAAATAGGCAAAGACCAAAAAGTTAAAACTATAAAAAATGGAATTGCTCAAGCCAGATCCGGGGATACGCTGATCGTATTTCAGGGTATTTATAAGGAAGGGAATATCATTGTTGATAAACCTCTTACCCTTTTGGGGTCAGAAAACCCTGTTTTAGATGGGGAAAAAAAATTTGAACCCATTTCTATAAAATCGAATAATGTGACGATCCAAGGATTTACGGTCCAAGGTTCCGGTCACTCATCCATCGTTGATATTGCTGCTATTAAGATCTATAATAGGAGCCATATTAAAGTAATCGATAACAAGTTAGAAGATAATTTTTTCGGCATTTATTCTCAGAATGCCAAACATGTAGAAATCCGTGGAAATAGGATTCAGGCTTATGGTGTTGCAGAACAACTAATCGGCAACGGGATCCATGCATGGAAATCGGATAGTATTCATGTTGAAAATAATCAAATCTTCGGCCATCGGGATGGTATTTATCTAGAATTTGTCACCCATACCCATGTTATCAACAATCTCTCAGAACGTAATCTACGTTATGGTTTGCATTTTATGTTTTCACACAACAACAGTTATATGGATAATGTATTCCGAGCTAACGGTGCCGGTGTGGCAGTTATGTATACCCGGAATGTGCACATGGAGAACAATAAATTTGAAGAAAACTGGGGGGATTCCTCTTACGGATTACTCCTAAAAGATATTTCCGATAGCGAAATCATTAACAATGAATTTGACCGTAACACGACTGCAATCTTTATGGAAGGTTCTAACCGTATCCATCTGGAACAGAATAAATTCAATAACAACGGTTGGGGCATAAAAATTCAAGCTAGTTGTATGGACAACGTGTTTAAGGATAATAATTTCATGCAGAACACCTTTGATGTTGCTACTAACGGAACTTTAACACTTAATAATTTTGAAAACAATTATTGGGACAAGTATGAAGGATATGATCTGGATAAAGATGGTGTTGGTGATATTCCATATCGCCCGGTAAGTATGTTTTCCATGCTGGTGGAACGCTACCCTACTGCTATGTTGCTTTTCAGAAGTTTCATGGTTACTCTATTTGATCGCACCGAAAAACTAATCCCAAGCTTAACGCCCGAAGGACTCAAAGACGAGAAGCCACGGATGAAATCAATAAAAGTATGATCCAAATTCAGCATATATCTAAAGCCTTTGGCAAGTTTAAAGTACTAAAGGACATCAACCTGGAATTAAAAGGTGGTGAATGTGTTGCTTTGATTGGCCCGAATGGAAGTGGTAAAACCACACTCATTAAAACCATCCTTGGTATGGTTGTTCCGGGTTGCGGTGATATTCTCTTCTCGGGAGAAAACATTAAACATAAATGGGCTTATAGAAACAATATTGGGTACATGCCTCAGATTGGCCAATATCCGGAGAATATGACTATCGGACAGGTTCTTGAGATGATGAAAGATATCCGCAAGATGCCAGAAAACAGCCTAGATGTTGATCTTTACAACACATTCAAACTATCTGAATTGTTGGAAAAACGAATGGGAACTTTATCCGGTGGGACTCGCCAAAAAGTAAGTGCATGCTTAGCCTTTTTGTTTAATCCTAAAGTGCTGATTCTAGATGAACCTACAGCAGGCCTTGATCCGCTCTCAACCGAAATTCTCAAAGAGAAAATCCAAAAGGAAAAAAGCCAGAACAAATTAATTATTATAAGCTCACATGTACTCAGTGACTTGGATGATATGGTATCCCAAATCATTTATATGCAAGAAGGTGAGCTCATGTTCTTTAAGTCATTGGAGCAATTAAAATCAGATACAGGGACAAATAAATTATCGAAGGCAATTGCACAGGTGATGTCTGATCAAAATCAATCTAACTAAACTCTCATGAATAAAATTATTCGTTATGTTTTTGCTGATCTACTAAGAAACAAGACTATAATAGTCTATACGATCCTGCTTTTGGCATTGTCAATTGCTGTGTATAGTATGGAAGATAATTACGAAAAGGGATTAGTTAGTTTATTGAATATTGTACTCTTTATTGTTCCTTTGGTCAGTATTGTCTTTTCAAGCATTTATCTCTACAACAGTGTAGAATTTATCAACCTCCTTGCGAGTCAACCACTGAAACGAACCAATATTTGGTTAAGTATATTCGGAGGACTAGCCGGAATTTTAAGCCTCTCATTTTTGATTGGTGTTGGCGTTCCGACATTCATTTATGCATTTAGCAGCTCGGGATTAATTCTCGTGGGCTGTGGTTTTTTGCTGTCTATAATTTTTGTTTCCATAGCCATGTGGACTGCCGTAATGATTAGAGACAAGGCCAAAGGTATCGGATTAGCAATCATGCTGTGGATATATTTCTCCTTACTATTTGATGCTTTAGTATTGTTTATGCTCTTTCAGTTCTCCGACTATCCTATAGAGAATCTGATGGTTGGCCTTTCCATGTTGAATCCCATTGATATTAGCCGAATTTTAATATTACTTCAGCTAGATCTGTCTGCTATGATGGGTTATACAGGTGCTATTTTCAGAGACTTTTTCGGTAATGGAATCGGAATAGCCATCACCTTAACCAACATGCTGTTATGGTGTATTATCCCTTTATGGCTGTCGGTTAGACATTTTAAGAAAAAAGATTTGTAACACTAAATTTTTACGATTAATATCATGATTAAATCTCCGCTATTAGAGGTTTTTAAGATAGAACCTCGACTGAAACACCCAACTATATTTGAACATTTTGATGCATTAATTACAGGAGAGTCCTTCATTATAAAGAATGACCATGACCCTAAACCTTTGTATTACCAATTATTAGGGGAGCGCGGAAATATTTTTACCTGGGATTATCTGGAATCGGGTCCGGAATATTGGCAAGTTAGAATCGGGAAACCGATAACAAGTGAAGAACCGGAAACTATAGGAAGGGTGGCAGCAAAAGATATCAGGAAAGCTGAACTGTTAAAACAGTTGGGAGTAGATTTCTTTTGTGGAGGAAAACAAAGCCTTAAGGAGGCTGCAGAATCCATTGATATGAGTGAGGCGGAACTTAGAGAATCTTTGCGTAAAACCGAGGAAATTCCGGCTCCAATTAAACAATTAGATTTTGAAAATTGGGACTCAGATTTCTTGAGCGATTATATCAAAAATGTGCATCATAAATATATTAAATTTCATGGCCCCATTATTCAAGAGCTTGCCACTAAGGTAGCACTTATTCATAGCCATGAACAGCCTGAACTTTCTGTTCTTGCAAAAGAGCTTGATGAGTTTATGGAAAAAGCATACCAGCATCTTGAAAAAGAAGAAAAACAGCTATTCCCTGTCACTAAAAGCCTATACGAATTAACTTATAAACAGACAGAGCAACTAATTGATTATCTGACCCTTGAACATGAAAATGCAGGGGCTGATCTCCGAGAGTTAAGAACAATTACAAATAACTATACTTTGCCTGAAAATGCGTGTCATTCTTATATCTCGCTATTCACTCAAATAAAAGCATTTGAATCAGACCTCCTACAGCATATTCATTTAGAGAACAATATTTTATTCCCTAGAATCATTCAAACCTATCGTACCAGGTTTAGTTAATTTTTCATCATGGAGATAAACCAACATACAAAAATCTCGCAGCTGATTAAGGCCAATGAATTATGCATTGATGCGATAGCTTCAATTGCGAAGCCTTTACAAAAATTAAAGATTCCATTACTTCGTAGGTTTTTAGCTCCGCGAGTTACAATTAAAGAAGCTTCAAAGATAGCAGGCTGTTCTGTTCAGCAATTTAAACAAGTGTTGATTCCTCTTGGCTTTGTATGGCAAGATGAGCATGAAGGAAAAGAAGAAAAGGAAAATATTTTGGAGAAAAGACCGGATTGGTTGCTAAACTCGAAAATTCTGGAAGCATTGGATGTGCGGCCTATACTGCTTGAGAATAAAGATCCCCTAAAAGAAATTTTATTGGCTTATAAAAAGCTTCCACAAAAAGAAGTTCTCCTTATTGTCAATTCCTTTATTCCGCTTCCCTTGATTAAGCGTCTGGAGGAAATGGGAGCACTTTCCTTTACAGAAGAAATTTCATCAGTAGAATTTTACACCTATTTTTACAAAATAGAGAGTAAGGTGAAGGAAGATAAAATAATATCTAATATCTTCTTCTTAAACAATCAACAATTCGAGGAAAAATTAACCATATTAAACTCTAAAAAAATAATAGAGTTAGATGTGAGCGAATTAGCAATGCCCGAACCAATGGAAAGGTTATTAGCGGCAGCAACTAACCTTGGTCATGCTGAAATAATCTATGCAAAACATCGCAAAGTACCTCTTCACTTATTAGAGGAATTAGAAGATTATCCCCTTTCCGTGTTTCTTACAGAATTTTCGGAAAATGATGTCAGAATATTGATTTATATCGAATAGTAAAGAAGATGGCAGATATCTCTATAAATAAGGCCCCACAAGGATATGTAGTAATACCGTTTTTTATTACCGCAGCATTCTTTTTTCTTGCTTTCAGTGTGTTATTGTTAACCACAGGAAGTCAGATCTGGGGACATTATTTTCAACCAAAAGTATTGGCCATCGTACATACCCTCGCATTAGGATGGGGAACTATGATCATTTTCGGAGCTGCTTACCAACTAGTTCCTGTCATTTTTGAACGATCGTTAAGTCATCCGAAATTAGCTTTTCTTAGCTATCTATTCCTGACTAGCGGAACCTGCTTGCTGATTCATTGCTTCTGGAACTTCAATATAGGTTGGATGATGATTATGGCGGGTAGCTTCATCACCTTAAGCTCTTATCTATACTTCTATATCGTTTGGATGACAACCAAAGATTCTGTTCATTCATTTGAACTTAACCTTTATTTTATGCTTTCAGCCTTTTGGTTCTGTTTTACAACCACAGTAGGCTTGTTATTAGCAATAAATCTTGCCTACCCCTATATCGAAAAGAACCATTTGGATATATTGAAATTACACGCTCACATCGGTATCGTCGGCTGGTTTATGCAACTAATATTCGGTGCAGGCGCTAAGATGATTCCAATGTTCTTATTAGGGAAATCAAAGAAAAGAAAGCTATTATATAGTTCTATTATATTGATAAATCTTGGTTTACTCTTGTTCTTAGCAGACGGTTATAAAAATCAAGTGAGCATGCGGTCTCTTGTCTTCGGGGGAATGATCTTTTCTGGTTCTGTTTGTTGGTTAATCTATATTATGGATTGTTTCCAAAGCCGGGCACGGAAGCATGTAGATATTGCTATGCGCCACGTACTTATATCAATAGTATGTCTGCTTTTAGCATTTGTAAACTTACCCTGGGTAATCAATCAAGAGGCCGGAAACTGGGTATCCCTATATGTAGTCTGGATTTTCTTAGGTTGGATAACAGGTATTATTCTCGGAATGACCTTTAAAACCTTGCCTTTTATTATCTGGAATATCCGCTATAAAGATTTGAATGGTTCTCCACATTTCCCAATGCCAAAAGATCTTTACAGTCAAAGACTACTTCAGATGCAGTACTATACCTTCATCTTAAGTATACTTTTTACAGCTATTGCGCTTGCCTTCAAATCACATGTACTATTTGAGATCGTTACATGGTTTTGGGTTGTCCTTTCAGTGGTTTACATGTTGAATGTTGGTAAGATTATAAAACATATGAGGAGGACATGATATGAACATTGATTTTACATCTGAATATGCCGCAGATCAGTTTCGGGCACAGCAAGCTTTGATACTGGTAATGGATCCCGAACTAGGAATTAACATCGTTGACATGGGGCTGGTCTATAAGCTAGACTTCTCTGATCCGGGAAGCTTACAGGTACAAATGACCTTATCTTCACCATCCTGTCCTATGGGCGAGTCTATCTTGTTAGGCGTTGAAAAAAGTTTACAGCAAGCTTTTCCTAAGCGAAAAATTGAAATTGAGCTGGTATGGGAGCCAGTTTGGTCAGCAGACCTGATGAGTGAGGAAGGAAAACAACAATTAAATTGGAAATAATAATCATATAACAACATGAAAAAGGCAATTCATTTTATTTTCTTGAGCGTATTCGCTCTAATTATGGCATCCTGCGATAAGGAGGAAGTATTGGACAATCAGTTAAAAGATAAGATTACAATTGCGCAAAAATATTTACCTACCGGAGAGCAATTAACACTATATGCAGATCAACCATTATCTGTAGGTTATCAGAATATTTATGTACAATTGACAAAGGATGACACTCCTCTGCGTACTGATCAGATTTCTTTCACTCCTACGATGGATATGGGTAGCATGAAACACGGAGCTCCCGCAAGTTCCTTAGTTTATAACTCTTCCTTAGATTCCTATGAAGCTTATATTGTATTTACAATGGCTTCAGGAACTGCAGGCTCCTGGGCGCTTGATCTGAATGTTAATAATGAGCTGATCAGTTTACCTGTAGTAATCAAGGAAGCTCCAACAGGAAATGTCCCTGTAAAAACCTTCACAGGAACCGACAACAAAAGATACGTTTTAGCTTTAATAGAGCCTTCAGCACCCAAAATAGGGATGAACGATTTGGAGGTTATGCTTTTCTTGAGAGAAACTATGTTTTCTTTTCCGGAATTGAATTACATCGCATTCGATTTTCATCCTGAAATGACTTCTATGGATCATGGATCCAGTAATAATCAAAATCCGCAAGGAATAGGAAATGGTCGATATAAAGGCAAAGTCAATTTTACAATGTCGGGAGATTGGCGACTGTTTTTCAATGTGAGTCAAGGAGAAACACAGCTGGCACAAGACGTGTTTCTTGATGTTTTATTTTAAGGAGAGATGATGAAGGCTATTCCATACCTTTTAAGTTTAGCGATTGCTTCAATGAGTTTTAATGCATTCGGACAACATCATGAAAACCATGATACAGCTAAAAGCGTGGTCATTGAGGAAGTCTTGATCACAAGTCAGATAGGTGTCGACAAAAAGCTCGAAAAACAACAGCGAGCTTCTAAACAAGCAAATATTGATAAATTATTAGATAGGGTATCGGGTTTGCAAATGATACGAATAGGTGTCTATGCATTGGAACCGAGCATTCGAAGCATGAGTGCTTCCCAGATTAATCTGAGTATTGATGGGATGGCAATTTTTGGAGCCTGCACGGATCGGATGGATCCGGTAAGTTCTTACATCGAACCTAGTAACCTACAGGTCATTAATGTAAATCTTGGTCCCTCTTTCAACAATTACGGAGGAGGGATTGCCGGAGGTATAAATTTCAAACTGGCAAGCCCGGAATTAAGTCAGTTACCAAAGTTGAATGGAATGCTCGGAACAGGCTTTGAGACAAACTCTAATGCTTTGCAGACTTTAGCTTCTTTACAATATAGTACCGAAAAATATGGAATACTGGTGAATGGAATATTTAGAAAAGCTGAAAACTATAAAGCTTCCAATAATATGGTAGTGCAAAATTCTCAGTTCCAAAAATGGAATGGTTCTATTGCCTTCAATTATAAATTAAATAAAAAGAACCGAATTCTAGCACAGTATCTGGCAGATTATGGTCAGAACATTGGATATCCGGCATTAACAATGGATGTCGCCTATGCAAATGCAAATATTGCTTCTATAACCCATACCTATTCCCCTACGGTCATCGGTCTTAGCGATATCAGAACTAAATTCTACTTTAATCATATAGATCATGCAATGGATGATACCAAGCGTCCTGCAGAGAGTGTAGCAATGCATATGGATATGCCCGGACTATCCTGGACAGGCGGATTCTTTTCAGAATCTGCTTATGAGAAAGGGAAACATTACTTACAAGCAAGAATGAGCGGGTATATAAATAGATTAACAGCCAATATGACGATGTATCCTGATGAAGGAAGTCCCATGTTTATGTATACCCTTCCTGATGTGCAAAGAAGTTTTATTAGCCTTGATATATCGGATAAAATTCTTACTTCCGAACATGGGGGATTAGATTTTATGGGAACCTACAATTTTGCTCACTCTGGTGTTTTTAGTCGAGCAGGAGAAGAACAACTCTCCAGTATGAACGAAGGATCCTTAAACCGCCAAAATCACTTAGGTAATCTTAATCTAACCGGTCATTATCACTTAAATTCTAATCTGCATTGGATGCTTAAACTTGGTGCTTCAAACCGCGCAGCTAGTTTACAAGAGTATTACGGATTTTATTTATTTAATAGACAAGACAACTACGATTACGTAGGCAATATAGATTTGAAAACTGAAAAAGCTTTACAGGTAAGCTTAGGGGCAAGCTACCAATTACCTTGGATCAGAGTGGAAGCTACTGCATATAATTATTACTTTAAAGACTACATTGCAGGGGTCAAAACCAATGATTATGGCGTGATGTCAATTGGAGCTAGTGGCGTAAAGCAATATGATAATTTACCCAATGCCAATATAAAAGGTCTGGAATTTGCTTTCCAATTAAAACCTATCAGTTCACTTGAATGGATTAGTAGTATTGCTTATTCAGAAGGAAAAGATAATATGGGGAATCCACTTCCTTTAATTGCACCCCTGAGTAATAATAACAGCCTGTTGCTAACAATAAAGGAATGGACCGGACAATTTGATGTGAACTATTATGCTCCACAAAATAAAGTCAGTCCTGAAGTTTACGGCGATACGCCGAGCCCTTCTGCCACATTGCTGAATGCCCAAATCAGAAGAGTATTCAGCCTGAAGAATCACCGCATTACCGCAAATCTGAGAGTAGAAAATCTATTTGATAGATATTATTATCGCCATCAGGATATCATGAAAATAGCGAGACCCGGACGTAATTTTATAAGTCAGATTACAGTGTCTTTCTAAATAAATCTTAGAACATTTTTTTTCGTGTCCAGCGTCATAAAATAATCAATAAATAGTTCATAGCTTTATTCAATCCTTAAAACTATTCTTATGCAAAACGTAATCAAGCGTGACGGGACACTGGAAGCTTTTCAACCTTTTAAAATTGAAGACGCCATCAAGAAAGCTTTTAAAAGCGTTTCACTTCCTTATGATGAACAAATCATAGATGCTGTTCTTTTCGACATCCGCAAAACAGATTTGTTGGACGTAGAAGACATACAGGATGCTATCGAAAAGAAACTTTATTCACAGGGTTACTTTCAGGTAATGAAATCCTTTATGCTCTTTAGACATACCCGAAAACTTCAGAGGGAACATATTGATCGTTTTGTGGATTCAAGTACTTATGTAGATAGCAGTCATGCCGTAGAGGAATACATTTATCAGAATGATTGGCGAATTCAGGCAAACGCCAATAATTCGTTTTCTAATGCAGGACTAGTGAATAATACAGCTGGAAAAATTATTGCAAACTATTGGTTAGATAAGGTATATAATAGAGTTGAAGGACACGCGCACCGGAATGCGGATATTCATATTCATGACCTGGATTGTCTAACAGGTTACTGTGCAGGCTGGAGTTTACGCGTTTTGCTGGACGAAGGTTTTAATGGCGTTAGAGGAAGAGTAGATAGCAAGCCCCCTTCTCATTTCAGAGAAGCTTTAGGGCAAATGGCAAACTTCTTAGGCATATTACAAAGTGAATGGGCAGGGGCGCAAGCCTTCAGTTCTTTTGATACCTATCTGGCACCTTACGTTTTCAAGGACCAACTTTCGCAAACAGAAGTAAAAAAAGCCATTCGAAGTTTTGTCTACAACCTGAATGTTCCTGCAAGATGGGGACAATCTCCTTTTACAAATATTACGCTTGACTGGAATGTTCCACAAGACCTTCAAGATCAGATACCATCCAAAGCAGGGCAGCATTTATTCCGTGGAATAACAGACAATAGTCTGGTGGAGCTAGCCCTAAGCCGGGGAGTAAATATTCTGGAAGACCTTACTTATAAACATTTCTACCCCGAAATGACCATGATCAACAAAGCTTATTACGAGGTCATGACGGAAGGAGATGCCAATGGACAACCTTTCACCTTTCCTATACCAACTGTTAATATTACAGAGGACTTTAATTGGGAAGGGGAGAATGTAGATATCCTTTTTGAAAACACTGCGAAGATCGGGTCTTCTTATTTCCAGAACTTTATCGGAAGTCAGTATATTCTGGACGATGAAGGTAATCGTGTTGAAAACCCTGAAGCCTATAAACCGAATGCCGTTCGAAGTATGTGTTGCCGTTTGCAGCTTGATTTAAGGGAATTACTGAAACGTGGTAATGGTCTTTTCGGGAGTGCAGAAATGACCGGTAGCATAGGTGTTGTAACCATTAATATGGCAAGATTAGGATATCTTTTTAAAGGAAACCGCGAAGGTCTCTTTGCCCGTCTGGAGGAACTTATGCAGATCGGTAAGTCTACATTAGAGAAAAAACGGAAATTTATTCAGGAGATGTATGATAATGGTTTATATCCTTATACTAAGCGCTATCTTCAACACTTTCGGAATCATTTCTCTACAATTGGTGTAAACGGGATGAATGAAATGATCCGAAATTATACGGACGACAAAGAAAATATCGTCAGCCCATGGGGGATTGAGTTTGCCAGTGAAATCTTGGAGTTCATCAGACTAAAGCTTAAAACTTATCAGGAAGAGACTGGTAATTTATACAATTTAGAGGCTACTCCGGCTGAGGGGACAACCTATCGCTTTGCAAAAGAAGATAAAAAACGCTATGAGAATATCATGCAAGCCGGACAAGATCAGCAGATCTATTATACCAATAGTTCACAAATACCAGTGAATCATACCGAAGATCCTTTTGAAGCACTGCTATTACAAGATCAGTTGCAATGTAAATACACCGGAGGCACTGTACTCCATCTTTATATGCGGGAAAGAATCAGTACTCCAGAAGCATGCAAGCAATTTGTTAAAACTGTGCTAACCAACTTCCGTTTGCCATACATCACGGTTACCCCTGTATTTAGTATCTGTCCAACGCATGGTTATTTAAATGGTGAGCATGAATATTGCCCGAAATGTGATGAAGAAATTATTAATCAGTATAAAGCAAATATAGAAAATGAAAACCTTGAAAATTGAGAGAGCACAGTTGTTGCAGCAACAACAGCAATTACGTAGTAAATGTCTAATTTACACTAGAGTTATGGGTTATCATCGTCCGGTCGAAAGTTTCAATATTGGAAAACAAGGAGAACATAAGCAAAGAACCTTATTCCGGGAAACAAATGGCAAAACCCTTATATGACATTAGCCCTTTTACTCTATTAGATTATCCTGATAAAACAGCTTGTATTTTTTGGTTTGTAGGCTGCAATATGCGTTGTCTTTATTGTTATAACCCGGATATTGTTTTTGGAAAAGGAAAAATAAGTCTGGATGATGCTATAAATTTCCTTATCTCACGCAAAGAATTATTGCAAGCAGTGGTATTCAGTGGCGGAGAATGTAGCGCTCATCCGGACTTGCTCGTTATGGCCAGAAAAGCTAAATCATTGGGCTATTTAGTAAAAGTTGATACCAACGGTTTAAGACCTGATGTCATCACAAAGATGCTTAAAGAAGGATTGATAGACTATGTTTCCTTAGACTTTAAGGGATTAGGAGAAAATTTTAAAAAGATTACCGGATCTACTTCTTTTGGGAAGTTCGAGGAAACATTATTCTTGCTCCTTGATACCGACATGCCCTTTGAAGTCAGAACAACAGTACACTCTCAACTACTATCTCCTCATGATCTGATGGAGATGCTATCCTACCTGGAATCCTGCTCTTATCGTGGAAATTATTACCTACAGCCATCCTTAAATAATGTAAAGATGATTTCAGAACTTAACCATTCCACCTTTGATTCCGATATTTTAAAATTAAAATCTAAAAACATAAACATTAAACTGAGAAAGTAGATAATAACAATTATGTGGGAAAAACGCTCTATGCTATTACTTTGCGCAAAAAGCTATTGTCGGATGATTATTACAGCATTACACCTATCACTAAATCTCAATCTCCGCAAACGCTAAAGTTTACGGTTAAAGAAGAAGAACCTGTCGTGCGAATCGGAATGGCCATTAGTGAGCCTGCCGACGGAACCTTTACCAAAGACGTATCAAATTTATTGCTGAATGTAAAAAAGGATTTTCAGCGGTTACAGGATAAGCTGTCTATTGGTATGGTACAACTATGGACTGGTCAGATGCCATTAAATCCAATATTGAACAGCATTACGTTATTAACAGGAGGTGCTGTCCAAAAGTTGATGAATAAAACAAATGCTAATGGTATTTCTAAGATTAATATCACCATCTCTGAATATGGAATAGTAAAAAACGGAAACAATACCACAGATTATAATGATCATGTATTTTTCGTTATAGAAGGTGGAAAGGTAAAACCGATTATAATCGACGTCAATGTCTTAGCATTAAACAAAACCCTTCGGATATAAGTATTTATTTAAAAAATATTAGCAAAACACACAGTAAACAAAGATACTGCAGCATAAATTGTTGCGGTATCTTTGTTCTTTATATACCTTCTCTATTAACCTTGCGT
>NZ_JBEBVH010000051.1:0-18437 GCF_040392825.1 Pseudopedobacter sp. | reverse complement strand
GCCACCATTACTGAATCCGAAAATATCAGCTTTATCGATGTTTAAGTTCTTTAACAGCATAAATACATCGTCAGCATCCTGTTCAAAAGAAATAGCCGTATTTCTATCACCCGTTCGCCCATGTGCTTGTAGTTCAACACAAATTAACTGTTGATGTGATGCTAGCAAAGGAATAATTCTTCCAAATGAAGTCTGTATGGTAGAACCACCTCCATGGAGTAAAACCAATGGTTTCCCCTGCCCATAAATTTCATAATACATTTTCATTCCGTTTACTTCGGAATAGCCATTTTTAAAAGATACAGGAGCGTTAGTATCTGTACTTATATTTTCTTTCATTGCTGCAATTAGCTTAGTATTTAAGATACATGTTACTGTTACTATGAGCCCAATAAATAATACGGCTTTTTTCATTTTTTTATATTAATTCGTAAACAGTAATACGATACGTTGGTTGGTTTTGTGTTTATAATCAGAATATTATACAAAATTACAAAAACGTCTGGATAGATTTAAAAACAATATAAAAAAAATAAGCTATATAAATTTCATGGAATACTTTGTTTTTATTCGACCTTTAGCTATTTGTTTAAGTTTTGAGTCTATTAGTTTTCTGGTAAGGGGTTTTAAATAATCTGTAAATAAAATGCCTTCGGTATGATCATATTCATGTTGAATCATCCTTGCTGTTAAACCGCTAAAAGACTTGGTCTGTTGCTGAAAATCCTGAGTATAATATGATATGGTAATAGACCAGGGACGTTTAATCTTTTGAGATAAGGAAGGGATGCTTAAACAGCCTTCATCATCATCCCATAAATCTTTTGAACGTTCCAGAATTTTGGCATTAATAAAGGTCTCTTTTATTCCTTCATCATCTTCATCAAAATAAATAGATCTGTCAGGTTCCTCCAGATTTTCATAAGTTGTTTTGCTGTCTACAATAAAAAGTCTGATAGGCTTTCCAATTTGTGGTGCTGCAAGTCCGCAACCATTTGCATTATACATGGTTTCCCACATATCTGTTATCAGCTGACTCAAAATAGCAAAGCTACTATTGATGTCTTTACATTTCTGCTTTAGAATGCTGTGCCCGTAAGCTAAAATAGGTTGTTTCATTTTTTAGTGATTTTCACAAAATTCTAAAGAATGGATGACGGAAACAATGAACCTATGTTAACTAATTTGTCGGCGTATTCTGCTTAAGCCCTGCGGTGTTATTCCAATATAGGAAGCAATATATTTTAAAGGTATAAGTTTCAAGATATTAGGCTGTTCGTCAAACAATTTTAAATATCTCTCTTTCGCATTATATTTAAGAAGAGAAAGCTCTCTTCTGCTTTTTGCAAGAAAGAGATTTTCAGCTGCAAAACGACCTAAATAATTACCAGCTTTAGTATGGGCATATACTTTTTGCAAATCATCATAAGTTATTTGCCATATAACAGTTTTTGTTAGGGCTTGTAGCTCATATTCGGAAGGTGTACGAGTTAAAAAGGAATCGTATGCACAGGTGAATTCTTTATCAAAACTAAAGTTGAAAGTCAGCTCGTTTTCTTCGTTAGGAATATAAAATCGTATAATTCCTGTTTCAATGAAAGACAAATTGTTTTCTGTTTGGCCCTGTCGGGTTATAATTTCATTTTTGGTAATGATCTTTCTTTCAAAATGAGAGGCAATAAACTCCCATTCCGACTCCTGCAGTTTAATAATCCGTTCATAATATTCCCTAATGTGTCCCATTTGCAGTGTTTTAGTATTATAGCAAATTTTCAAAAAAGGAATCTTGTCTATTATCCCAAAACCATAATATATGTATTTCTTTAGCTATAATCTCATAGAATACGGATGTCTGACTGCTTATAAAACCTTTACGGACAGCTTTTGAACCCGAAGATTTAAACATATAAGGCTGAACCGCTATATTAGCCAATACTTTCATCGTTCTTTTGATGAATTTTCCAGCTTCTTTCTCACCCCATATTTCTTCGATGAATCTTACAATAGAATCGAAGGTTACCCGGGCTTCGTCAGTCCAATAAAGGGAAAAACTCATAAGTGTTTCGTATATTTCCGAACAACTTCATCATGTGGAGTTAGTAAACCGTTTTTAGCCTGTTGTTTGCTTTTCTCGATTCCTTTTTTTACATGTTCAGGTAATTCCGACCAGAAATCATTCTCTTTATTTTTAAATAAATCTCTGACAGTTTCAATTATACCGGTATCCTCAGTATCTAATATCTGCTTTGCAAGCTCTATTTTTAATCTTGCGAATTGCATATCCAGAATATCAGCCTTTTTCATCTTTGCTCTTTTAGATAATCCAACATAAAGATAAGAAACAGAGGGCTAAATTGTTTATTTTATCTGTATAAAGTTTTGTTCGGATTCGAAAATTCTATATAATATCCCAATTAGCCAATGGCAAAATGATATAAAACAAAGCGAACATATTATATTAAAAAATAGCCCCTCAGAATTAAATTTGAGATTGCTTGAATTTACGTTCTGGCTAATTGTATTTAAATCTAAGATTATAAGTTTTGAGAAGTTTTACATCGCGTTTTTTGTTCTGTTTGCTTATGATACTGGGGATGCAAAAAATAGCATTTGCTCAGTTTGAAAGAATAAAGAGTTATTTAGCAGATGATTCTAAATTGCCGGAGTCTGCCAAACCTTGGGTTTTCTGGTATTGGATGCACTCTGCTTTTTCACGAGAAGGGATAACTGCTGATCTGGAAGCAATGAAAGAAGCGGGCATAGCCGGAGCTTATATTGCACCGATAAAAGGTAAAACAAACCCTCCGCTATTTGAGCCCGTTACAGAAACTTTAACATCAGAATGGTGGGATATTTTTAAATACACCATCCAGGAGTCTGAAAGACTAGGAATAAAAATAGCCTTATTGCCAAATGATGGTTTTGCTACCGCTGGCGGACCTTGGATTACTCCTGAAATGTCTATGCAAAAAGTGGTCTGGACAGAAACTTTTGTAAAAGGAGGGAAGACCGTTCAACAGAAAATAGAGCAACCGGAATCTTATCAGGGTTTTTATAAAGATATCGCTGTATATGCTTTCCCTACGGTAGAAAAAAGCAATTTATCTACAGATAATGTAAAGCCAAAAGTAACTACGAGTACAGGAGAAGACGCTTCATTCCTTGCAGAATCAGGTAATAAAAAGAATTTTGGTTCTGCAAACCCATGCTGGATACAGTATGAATTTGCCGAGCCTTTCTTATGCAGATCTATAAAAATTACAGTCAACAATTTCAATTATCAATCGAACAGGTTAATTATTGAAACAAGTAATGACGGAAAAAATTTTACTAAACTTACGAGACTTATTCCGCCAAGAACAGGTTGGTTAGACTGGGATGCTCCGGTAACTCATGCTATAGAACCTACAACAGCTAAATATTTTCGATTTGTTTATGACCCGGAAGCGTCGGAACCGGGGGCCGAAGATCTGGATGCTGCTAAATGGAAACAAAGTTTAAAGATTGCAGGAATCAGTCTATCCGGTGCGTCAAAAATCAACCATTTGGAAGGAAAGAATGGGCAGGTTTGGCGGGTAAGCGACAGAACTACTTCTACTCAAATTGCAGATAAACTCTGTATTCCTCTAAACAAGGTAATAGATATCTCGGCTTATTTAAATAAAGACGGAGAATTGAAATGGAAAGCGCCGTCAGGCAGTTGGACGATATTGAGAATAGGGCATACTTCTACGGGGCATAAAAATGAAACTGCAGGTGCTGGCAAAGGATTGGAAAGCGATAAGTTTAATAAAGAAGTTGCTAAAATTCAATTTGATAAATGGTTTGGAGAAGCCAAACGTGTTGCCGGTCCAGAATTGGCGGCAAAAGTTTTTAGTATTTTCCATATAGATAGTTGGGAGTGCGGAAGCCAGAACTGGTCTCCGGTTTTTGAGCAGGAATTTCTAAAAAGAAGAGGCTATTCTATAAAACCGTATTTGCCAATTATGGCAGGTATTCCATTGGAAAGTGCAGAAAAATCAGAGCAGTTTTTGTATGATGTTCGCACTACAATAGCGGAGCTGATTAACGATAACTTTTTCAAGACGATGAAAAGTCTTGCAAAAGAAAACGGTGTTGTTTTTACTTCGGAAACAACAGCTCCGGTGATGGTTGGAGACGGTTTGACACATTTTGGAACGGTGGATGTACCAATGGGAGAGTTTTGGCATTCCAGCCCTTCTCATGATAAATTCGGAGATATGTCTGATGCCATTTCCGGAGCGCATATTTATGGAAAAAATATTGTTCAGGCCGAAGCGTTTACCACCATCAGGATGCAATGGGACGAACATCCCGGAAATCTAAAAACGCTGCAAGACAGAAATTATGCATTGGGGACAAACAAGCTGGTTTACCATGTTTATGTACATAATCCGTGGATGGACAGAAAGCCGGGAATGACTTTAGACGGAATAGGATTGTATTTCCAAAGAGATCAGACGTGGTGGAAACCAGGGAAAGCCTGGATAGATTATGCCAGCAGATCACAAGCTTTATTGCAGGAAGGTCATCCGGTGCGGGATATAGCTGTGTTTATTGGAGAAGAAGTTCCAAGGCGATCAATTTTGCCAGACAGATTCGTGAATACACTACCAGGCATTTTCGGAGAAGAGGTAGTGCAACGCGAAAAGACCAGATTGGAGAACAAAGGTTTACCAACGCAAAAAGTGGCTGGAGTAACAACTTCTGCTAATATGGCTCAGCCAGAAGACTGGGTTAACCCTTTAAAAGGTTATGCTTATGATTCTTTCAACCCGGAAGTATTATATAATGCAAAAGTTATTAATGGAAGAGTAAAGTTTCGCAATGGTGCAGATTATGGAGTTTTGGTTTTCCCGGGTAAGCAACAGCTGAATCCAAATAATAAGTTAATGACTTTGCAGACAGCAAAGAAAATGCTGGATTTAGTAAAGGAGGGTGCTACTGTATTGATTATGGATAAGCCTGTAGCTTTACCAAACCAATCCGACGAGAAATCTAAAAAAGAAATGCTGGCCATTGTTGACGAGATTTTTGAAGGAGATTTTATAAAGGCTAATGCGTCAAACGGGAAGACAATATTCTATAAAACCTTAGGAAACGGAAAGATAATCAAAGGACCTTATGAAGGTAATGACTTCAATTTATTCAGCGTTGATAAGGATCTGATTGTTATCGAAAATGGTAAACATGCAGAGAAAGTAGCCTGGAACCATAGAAAATCTGAGGATTTAGATATTTATTTTATAGCTAATCAGGAAGAAAGAAAAAGAAATATACAATTTTCGTTCAGGTTGGCAGATAAGAAGCCTTATATCTATCAGGCAGTAACGGGAAAATTGGAAAGATTGGATAAATATTCATTGAAAGGAAACAGAACAGAGCTGGAGCTTTCTTTAGAGCCGAATCAGGCTGTTTTCGTTCTTTTCCATCAACAAGATAATCTGGTTACAGATAAATATAACCCATCCGCAGGAAAAGATTTATTAGTGTTGAATAATGAATGGCAAATTCAGTTTGACGAAAGTTTCGGTGGACCAAAAGAACCCGTAAAAACCACCAACTTATTTGATTGGAGTAAATCTACTAATGATGCCATCAAGTATTATTCGGGAACAACAAAATATACCCGCAATTTTAAGGTGAGTAAAAGTCAAATCAAATCCGGACAGATTTTTATTGATCTTGGGGAATTGTCCAATATTGCCACGGTTAAACTCAACGGATTAAATTGCGGCGTTGTCTGGACTTATCCATATCAGGCTGATATTTCCAAGGCTATTAAAGTTGGAAATAATCTATTAGAAATAGAGGTTAGCAATACCTGGGCAAACAGATTAATCGGAGATCAGAAGCTTCCGGAAGGAAAAAGAATTACAAAAACTACTGCTCCTATCAGATTACAGGAAGGAAATTTATTGAAAGCTGGATTAATGGGTCCGGTAAAATTAATAGTAAAATAAGAAGCCATTCAAACAACTAATAATATGAAGAAGACTTTTGCTTGTTTCTTTTCGCTGGCATTCGCAATAAATGCAAATGCGCAAAACAAGGCTTTGGTAAATACATCCTCAAGCCCCTATGCAAAACTGCATGGGGTTAATATGGGCGATGTGCAATGGACATCCGGGTTTTGGGGCGAACGATTTAATGTTGCCAAAGAATCGATGGTACCACAGCTTTGGAAAGTTTATACATCAGCGGATATCAGCCATGCGTATAGAAACTTTGAAATAGCAGCCGGACTTGCAGAAGGCAATCATGATGGGCCTTCTTTTCATGATGGAGATTTTTATAAAACCATAGAAGCTGTAGCGAGTCTTTACGCTTCAACAAAAGATAAAAAGCTGGATGAGATGATGGACAAAGTCATCGAAACGATTGCCAAATCGCAGAGGGAAGATGGTTATATCTATACCAAAGCGATGATTGATCAGCGTAAAACAGGTGTTAAAAACCAGTTCGAAGATCGTTTAAGTTTTGAAGCTTACAATATTGGCCATTTAATGACTGCCGGTTGTGTACATTACAGAGCTACCGGAAAGAAGAATCTTTTAAATGTGGCTATAAAAGCAACGGATTATCTGTATAAATTCTATAAGCAGGCGTCGCCTACTTTGGCAAGAAATGCTATTTGCCCTTCTCATTATATGGGAGTTGTGGAAATGTATCGCACTTTAGGTGATAAAAGATATTTAGAGCTTGCTAAGCATTTAATAGATATTAAAGGAGAAATCGAGGACGGGACCGATGATAATCAGGACAGAATCCCTTTCAGAAAGCAGGAAAAAGTGACAGGACATGCCGTAAGAGCAAATTACCTGTATGCAGGCGTTGCCGATGTTTATGCTGAAACGGGAGATCAGACTTTAATTAGTCAATTGCATAAAATGTGGAATGATGTAACACAGCATAAAATGTATATTACCGGTGGCTGCGGTTCTTTATATGATGGTGTCTCGCCAGACGGAACCGTTTACGAACCACCAATTGTACAAAAAGTACATCAGGCTTACGGCAGGGATTACCAGTTACCTAACTTTACGGCGCATAACGAGACTTGTGCAAATATTGGTAATGTACTTTGGAACTGGAGAATGTTACAGTTAGAAGGGGATGCAAAATATGCTGATGTAATGGAATTAGCATTGTATAATAGTGTACTTTCGGGAATCAGTTTAGATGGAAAGCGTTTCCTATATACAAATCCATTAAGTTATTCTGATAATCTTCCTTTTAAACAGCGTTGGTCTAAAGAAAGGGTAGAGTATATTAAATTATCAAATTGCTGCCCTCCGAATACAGTTAGAACTATAGCAGAGGTAAGCAATTATGCTTACAGTATTTCTGATAAAGGTGTTTATGTGAATTTATATGGCTCCAATAATCTTTCTACTAAATTAGAGGATGGCTCTGTAATTAAGCTTACTCAGCAAACGGAATATCCATGGGAGGGAAGAGTAGCAATTACTGTTTCTGAAAGTAAAAAGTCGCCTTTCTCTATTTTTATGAGAATACCGGGGTGGGCAAATTCAGCCAAGGTTTCTATAAATGGGAAATCTGTAAATGCTGATATCAAATCAGGACAGTATCTGGAACTAAATAGAAACTGGAAAAAAGGAGACCAAATTGTTCTGAATTTACCAATGGAAGCAGATTTGATAGAATCTCATCCTTTTGTAGAAGAAACCAGAAATCAGATTGTCGTAAAACGAGGCCCAATAGTTTATTGTGCAGAATCGGTAGATATGCCAACCAATGTTAGCGTATTTAGTATTACAGTTCCTTCCACTATCAAATTAAATCCAAAGAAAGTAAAGATTGATAATAGTGACATCGTTGCTTTGGAAGGGGAAGCAATTTTAGCAGATAATAATTGGAATAATACTTTGTATAAAAAAGTATCAGACGAGAAGCAATCTGTGAAACTTAAACTGATTCCATATTATGCCTGGGGAAATCGGGGGCATACTTCAGAAATGACTACCTGGATACCATTTAGCAGATAAAATAAAAACAATAAAGGAGCTTTTTTAGCTCCTTTATTGTTTACAATATATCAAAGCTCGTTACCAACCTTTATCATAAAGGCCTTTAACTTTTCTAAAGAATCAATCACTTTTTGATTATCTGCAACCTCATCCTTATTGTTCTTCATGTGCTCTTTGGCACCTTGTAAAGTAAATCCTTTATCTTTAATAAGATGAAAAATGATTTTCAAATTCTCTACATCTTCGGGTCTGAATAGTCTGTTTCCTTTAGCATTTTTTTTAGGTTGCAGAATATCGAATTCCTTTTCATAAAAGCGAATCATAGAAGTATTGGCATCAAACATTTCTGCAACTTCCCCGATAGAATAATACAGCTTATTGATTTCCTTCTCTTTGTACGCCATGATGATAAATGTTATTGAAGTTTACGCAAATTTATGAAAAAAACGAGATTCAGCACCATTAGTCAAAAGATTGATTTTCTTTTGAAGCCATCTCAAGCATTGCCATATATTCTGCCGGAGTAAGATCGTTGAAGAAGAAATTCATTGGATTTACCACCTTACCATTCTTAAACACTTCATAGTGTAAGTGCGGACCGGTTGAAGCGCCTGTATTTCCAACATACCCAATCAGATCGCCACGTTTAACGCGTTGTCCTTTTTTTGCTTTAAATCTGCTCATGTGAGCATATTTGGTTACATATCCATAACCATGATTAATCATAATCCGGTTTCCATAACCTCTTTCACTTCCCTGTGCAATTACAACTCCGTCTCCGGTAGCATAAATAGGCGTACCAATTGGTGCCGTAAAATCAATCCCGGAATGCATTTTACGGATTTTGTAGATAGGGTGGATTCTATAACCAAAACCTGATATTGCCCCTCTTAGTTTCCTGCTGTCTACCGGCTGTATAGCAGGAATAGAAGAAATCATCTTCTCTTTTGAGTTTACTAATTTTGTTAACTCATCATAAGACTTAGATTGTACGTACAGTTTCTTAGATAAAATATCCATCTTTTTTGTAGTTTCCATCATCAGTTTTCCGTACTCATAATTCTCCAGGCTTTTATAACGGTTTATACCACCAAAGCCAGCATTTCTGACGTCTTTAGAAATAGGTTCAGCTTCAAAGATAACTCTGTAAATATTGTCGTCCCTATCTTCAAGTACCTGAAGAACCTTATCGGTCTTTTTAAGTCTTTCCTGCAGAATTTCATACTGCAAGCTTAACTGATTGATTTCCCGTTTGAGCTGTTGTTCTTTAGGCGAATCTAGAAAAGTGTAAGCTAAAGCGATAATAACGAAAGAAAAAACCATGGCAGTGGATATGAAGCCTATGATTTTGAGAATTTTAATTTTCAGACTCAGCTTTACTTTTTCATATTTTAAAGTCTGCGAATTAAAATAATATTTAGTTTTTGCCATTACTTATAACTATCAATTTAAGGCTCACATATGGGCAAACCCAATTAAATAAAACACTTAAACGGTAGATATCTTCTAAAATTACAATTAATATTCTATTGTTACAAACATTAACTGTTTAGTAACTCTGTGGCGTTTTTTATGGCAGATTCTCCAGGGCTTTCTCCACTTAGCATTTTGGCAATTTCCATAATACGTTCCTGTTCATTCAGTTTTCTGATTTTAGAATACGTTATATTCTCTTTCGTCTCTTTATAAACAAAGAAATGCGAATTCCCTTTACTTGCCATCTGTGGTAAATGGGTAATGGTTATAACCTGCATATCTTCTGCAAGTTTTTCCATAATATTACCTACTTTATGGGCAACTTCCCCCGAAACGCCAGTGTCAATTTCATCAAAAATAATAGTGGGAAGCGCTGTTTTTTTAGCGATTAGCGATTTAATGCTTAACATTAATCTGGAGAGTTCTCCTCCCGAAGCTACTTTATGCAACTCGTTTAACTGATGCCCTTTATTTGCAGTAAACATGAATTTTACAATATCCAGCCCATTTATATCAAACTGGTCATTTTCTCTTACATGTATATCGACTCTGAGCTGAGCATCCGGCATTCCGATATTCGATAACACTTTTTCTACATATTCCTGAATTTGTGGGATTGCTTTTTGTCTTTTAGCAGAAAGTTCCAAAGCTTCTTTAATTAATATATCTTTCTCTTTGGCTATCTCTTTTTCCAGAGCTAATATATCTTCATCTATAAAAATAGCGTTATTCAGTTTCTGAGAAAGTTCATCTTGTAAAGCGATAAGTTCAGTATTGCTGGATACACGATGTTTTTTCTGAAGGCTATAAAGCAAATTCAGCCTGTCGTTTATTTCTATGTTTCGCTCTTCATTAAAAAATGTCGTTTGTTCAAGATTCGATATTTCAGAGGAAATGTCTTTAATCTCTATGATACTGCTCCTTAGGCGTTCAGCAAGCTCTCCAATTTCCGGTTGGTATTTTTCCAGATGTTGTAATTGAATAGACGCTTCTTTTAACAGTTGAATTGCATTATATTCTTCCTGCTCTAAAAGAGAGGAAGCATTTATCAGGTTTGTTTTTATTTCTTCGGCGTGAGTAAGCGCGTTTAGTTCAACTTCTAATTGCTCCTGTTCATCTGCTTGAAGGTTTGCCTGTTCCAATTCATTAAACTGAAACTGGAAGTAATCCAAGTCGGCTTTAGCCTGTTCACTGGACTGAATCAGTTCGATTAACCTATCTTGTTTCTTTTTGTAAATTTTAAAAGCAGACTTATAATCTTTTAGAGCTTCAACATTATCTGCCATTAAATCAGTCACCAAAAGCTGAAAATTCTGGTTTCCAATTTCCAAAGTAGCATGTTGTGAATGTATGTCAAGTAATTGTTCGCCCAATTGCTTTAGAACAGCTAATGTTACTGGGGTATCATTAATGAAAGCTCTGGATTTTCCGTCTAAAGAAATTTCCCTTCTTAATACTGTTTCAGTTTCGAAATCGAGGTCATTTTCATCGAAAAAGCTATTTAGCTGATAATCTCCAATGTTAAAAAAGCCTTCAATAACACATTTTTTTTGCTGATTGAAAAAGTACTTACTTTCTGCCCGTTGGCCTAATATTAATCCTACAGCACCTAATATAATAGATTTTCCGGCTCCGGTTTCACCGGTTAAAATATTCAGACCTTTATCAAAAGATATATCTAAAGAATCTATAAGTGCGTAATTTTTAATATAGAGTCTGTTAAGCATCTGCAAGTAAAATGTTAAATAAAGTAATTATCTTTTTTTGAGAATATCGTATTTCCTAATGTTTGACGGATCAATATCTGAAAGTAAATTGTATACTTTCATTTTGTCTGTAGGGTCGGCTTTGGAAAAAACGTTGGCAATTTCATCTGCTTTTGCAGTAAAGAAAGTTTGTACAAAAATGGCGCCTTGTTGCTGTCTGTCCAGCTCTTTTAGTTTAGGTAAAACGTCCAGTATGGTTTTTCTGCCTTTACTGGTATTTTCTGCCATAACATCCAACCCTTCGCGATGATAAGTATAGATGAATTCTCTCAGTGGGTGAAAGTTTTTGCTTGACAGATTTTCTATCAACCAGTATCTGTTTTTTAAGTTTTCATGAGCCTGCCAGCCCGGAAATCCTGCAGATTGCGCATTGTTTAACACGGTTTGAGCTTTTGTGAAATAAGCCGAACCGCCCATTTTACTAAAACTGTCGTAATCCAAACCAACTATTACATAAGCGTAAAATGCCAGAAGCGAAGTCAGGTTGTTGATGTAGTTTTGATCAGAGAAATCAAAAGGCTGTCCTTCTGAGAAATTGAAATCAAAATTTTTATCGCTTATACTTAATGAAGTAGAATTATAAGAGGAATTGAATACAGGTCTTGTACTGATAATTTGGGCTTCGGCCTTGAATGAGCTGGAGCCATCCCATTCCTTCACATTCAATACAAAACTGCAATCTATCCGTTCATTAGGCTTTATTTGGTCGTTAGACCATTTTCTGTTGTTTAAAAAGTCTGTCATTGCCAGTTCCAACGCCTCGATAGGCCTTTTGTTGGTGTTTTGAATCTGGGGAGTGAGAATCTGCACCCTGGCATTCAGATCCTGGGACAGCACAGTATGAGCAATAAAAAAACTCAGTATCAGCAATAGACAATACTTCATATTAATTGTTTAACAACATCTATAATATCAGCAGCAACTGCATCTTTGGATTTAAGATCGAAAGATAACTGCTCTTTGTTTCTTTTGATAATGGTAACTTTATTTTCATTACTTTGAAAACCAGCACCTTTATCATTTAATGAATTTAGAACGATGAAATCTAAATTTTTACGTTCTAATTTACTAATTGCATTGGATATTTCGTTCTGTGTCTCCAAAGCAAAGCCAACTAAAATCTGTTTTTTCTTAATTGAACCCAGATAAGCCGCAATATCTTTCGTTTTCTCTAATTCTAAATCGAAAGAGTCGGTATTTTTCTTGATTTTATGATCTGCTACAGAAACAGGAGTATAATCTGCTACAGCAGCACTTAATATGCATATATCAGATTTATCGAAATACTTCACTGCTTCTTCGAACATTTCTGATGCCGATGTTACATCCACTCTTTTAATTGAAGGATGAGCTCTTTCTAACTGAGTAGGACCGCAAACAAGGGTTACGTCTGCACCTTGTTCTGCACAGGAATAAGCAAGAGCTAGTCCCATTTTTCCGGAAGAATGGTTACCTATAAATCTTACCGGATCAATTGGTTCGTAAGTTGGTCCGGCAGTTATAAGAATATTTTTACCTTTTAAAGGCAAGTCGGCATTGAAATGATTTTCAATGATTTCAAAAATCTCATCAGGCTCAGCCATGCGGCCTTCTCCCGATAAGCCACTTGCCAGCTCTCCGGTACCAGGATTTATGAGTTTATTACCAAAAGCTTTCAGTTTTTCCAGATTAGTTTTAGTAGAAGGGTGTTTCCACATATCTAAATCCATTGCTGGTGCAAAAAAGACAGGGCATTTGGCAGAAAGATATACAGCAGCTAATAAATTATCACATAATCCATTAGCAAATTTAGCCATTGTATTGGCAGAAATGGGGGCTATAAGAAAAACATCTGCCCATAAAGCCAATTCTACATGATTATTCCATTCGCCCGTATCCTCTTTATAATAAGTACTATATACCGGGCTTTTAGAAAGCGTAGATAATGTTAATGGAGTAATAAAAGAAGCTGCATCTTTGGTTAAGATAACTTTTACCCGAGCTCCGGCCTTTACAAATAAACGGACCAACTCTGCGGATTTATAACTCGCAATGCTGCCACAAACTCCCAACAGGATATTTTTTCCTTTAAGCATGCTAAATGTCAAAGTTTAAAAGTAAAAAATAAACTCAATACAAAAGCCAAAAGATTTTTAAATAAGTAAAAATCTTAAAAAAGATAAAGCCTGTTTAAATAAACAGGCTTGTTAATGAATATTTTAAGGCAATAGCCTTTAGAACATCTTAATCGTTGTTCTTCTTTTCTTTAGATGGATTTCTATGATATACTTTGTCGTTGATAAACTCATCAATAGCAATCAGAGAAGGCTTAGGCATTCTCTCGTAATGTTTAGAAATCTCAATTTGTTCTCTGTTTTCGAAAACTTCTTCCAAATTGTCATTACTGCTGGCAAATTCTGCTAATTTACCATGCAATTCTTCTTTTAAATTAGAAGCAATTTGGTTAGCTCTTTTGCTGATCACTACAATAGATTCGTAGATATTGCTTGTGGTAGTATCTAATTGTCTTAAATCTCTGGTTACAGTAGTGTTTGCAATTGCAGTTTTATTATTGTTGCTCATTTTTTGTGGCCTTTTTACTTTCTGTATAACTTGCTATTATTTTCTTTGTTTGTTCGATACCTTCTAAACTATCCTCTTTCAGTTTAGCAGCATCTTTTAAATATTTACTATTAGGATATCGTTCTATAAATCTTTCATATTCATCTATAGCTTCCTGATATCTTTCTTCTTGTTTAGTTTCACGGCTATTTTTAGCATATAAATATTGTGCTTCGATAGTCAGAAATTCCATTTGCTCAGCATATTTTGTATCAGGGAAATCCTTAATGGAATTTCTGAAAGCAATAACTGCTGCCTGATAATCTCCAATATCCAGAAACAATTTAGCGTTTGCAAAAGACTTCTGCTCTAATTTATCTCTTAAAGATTCAATCAGTTTGCTTGCTTCGGCAGCTCTTTCACTTTGTGGATAAAGATTAAGGAATAACTGAAAAGACTCTATAGCTTTGTATGTATTGTCCTGATCTAAAGAATAAACCGGAGACTCCAGGTACATACAATAAGCTGTCATAAATCTACATTCCTCAGCTTTCGGACTACTGGGATAAGTATCCGCAAAAGTTTTGAAATGATACCTTGCCGAAACATAATCCTTTAGCTTGTAATTGGTATAGGCATAATAGTAATAAAGATCTTCGGCTTCAGATCTTCCTCTGTAACGCTGAACCAGATCATCAAATAAAGTTAAAGCCTTATTGTAATCTTTTTTATTATAGAGTTTTATGGCTTCCTGATATTTACGGCCTGTATCTGAGCTTTCTCTAAGCTTTTCAAATTTGCTTTTACAGCTGGTAATGCTCAGGCCAATAATTAATATTAAGCCTAAAAACGAGAAACCTTTACTCTTTAACATCCTGCAAAGATAGTTTAATATATAATACAAGTCAATTTCTATTTTTTTCTGTTTTTCAAATGATTCTCTAAGCTAAGAAGCCTTTAAAACAGAGAGAAAGGTTTTAACATTCTTTAACAAGTTGATTTTTGGTAAACCCTAATTGGTTTACAAAGGATTTAGCCCTAATTGAGGCAGAATTTACCAGTGATTTTAGCCGCGCTTCTTGCCAAAAAATAAATTTTTTGAAATATCTTTTTTTATTTATCTAAATAAGTGTTAATTTGACATTAATTAAGAAAGTTATTATCTAGCATGTTTGTAATAGGAGTAGATTACGGTACAGATTCTGTAAGATCTGTGTTGGTGAACGCGCAAAATGGATCGGAGATATCCTCTGCTATATTTTATTATCCCAGGTGGAAAAGAGGTGAATTTTGTGCCCCGGAAAAAAATCAATTCAGACAGCATCCTTTAGATTATATAGAAGGACTGGAAGCAACTATAAAGGAATGTTTGAAGAATGCGGGAGAAAATATAGCGAAAAACGTTAAGGCAATTTCTGTAGATACTACCGGCTCTACACCTGTTGCTGTTGATGAAAGTGGTATTCCTTTAAGCTTAAAACCAGAGTTTAGAGATAATCCAAATGCAATGTTTGTTTTATGGAAAGACCATACTGCTATAAAAGAAGCCGAAGAAATAAATAAACATGCCGAAAAATTTGATGTTAACTATTTAAAATATGTTGGAGGCATTTACTCTTCCGAGTGGTATTGGTCAAAATTATTACATGTTTTAAGAGAGGATGAAGCTGTTAGAGACAATGTTTATTCTTTCGTAGAACATTGTGATTGGATTCCGTTCTTGTTGTCGGGAGGAAATAAAGCTTCAGAATTAAAAAGAGGTATTTGTTCTGCAGGACATAAAGCTTTATATGCAGAAGAATTTGGAGGTTTGCCGCCTGAAGATTTTTTTACTTCTTTAGACCCGCTTTTAAAAGGATTTACCAACAAAGCTTTTGACAGAACTTATACTTCGGCAGAAGCAGCGGGAACAATTAGTGAGGAATGGGCCGAAAGATTAGGTGTTCCTGCAGATGTGAAAATCGGAATCGGAGCTTTCGACTGTCATATGGGTGCCGTAGGCGGGCAAATAGAACCTTATTATGTAAGTAAAGTGATGGGGACATCTACCTGCGACATGTTGGTTGCTCCAATAGAAGATGTTAAAGATACTTTAGTAAAAGGGATTTGCGGACAGGTAAATGGTTCCATTATCCCAAATATGATTGGAATGGAGGCAGGACAATCAGCTTTTGGAGATGCTTATGCATGGTTTAAAAATGTATTGATGTGGCCTTTCAAACATCTTGCTGTAGGTGCAGTACAGGAAGGACTGCTTAAGCAAATAGAAGATCAGATTATTCCTGAATTGGCAAAAAAAGCCAGCGAGCTGGATCCTGAACATGAAGCTGAGTTTGCTGTGGAATGGCTGAATGGAAGAAGAACTCCGGATGCCAATCAGGCTTTAACAGGTGCATTGTTTGGATTAAGTTTAGGAACCGATGCTCCTAATATCTTCAGAGCTATTGTAGAAGCAACCTGTTTTGGTGCCCGGACAATTGTTGAAAGATTTATTGAACAGGGTATTCCTGTTAAAGGTTTAATAGGTTTGGGGGGAGTAGCGAAGAAGTCGCCATTTATTATGCAAATGATGGCAGATGTGATAAACATGCCTATTAGAATTCATAAAACCGAACAAACTTGTGCTATAGGAGCTGCTATGTTTGCTGCTACTGTAGCTGGTATTTATCAAAAAGTGGAAGATGCAATGGAGGCAATGGGGCAAGGTTTTGATGCAGAATATTTCCCGAATCCGGAACGAGTAAAAGTTTACGAAAGACGTTTTCAGAATTACCTTAAAGCAGGTGCATTTGTAGAATCGAATAGTTAAATTAATATGAGTAAGTATAAATTCATAAGAGAGTCTGCATACGAAAGTAATATGCAGCTTCCTAAACTGGGCTTGGTATTCTCTACTTTTGGGAATGTAAGTGTGGTAGATAGAGCAGAAAAGGTTTTTGCTATTAAACCAAGCGGACTTCCATACGATAAGCTTTCGCCGGATAATATGGTGATTTGCGATTTTGACGGTAATGTTATAGAAGGCGACCTAAGACCTTCTTCTGATACGAAAACTCATGCCGTTTTATATAAGCATTGGGAAAATATAGGTTCTGTAGTACACACACATTCTAAACATGCAACTGCCTGGGCACAGGCACAAAGAGATATTCCTATTTTTGGCACAACTCATGCAGATTATCTGACTACAGATATTCCATGTGCCCCGCCAATGGACGATGCAAAAATTGTTGGTAATTACGAATATGAAACCGGATTTCAGATTCTGGATCATTTTAAAAACAACAATTTAAACTACGAAGAAGTAGAAATGATTTTGGTAGGTAACCATGCACCGTTTACCTGGGGAAAAACCGGTGAGAAAGCTGTATTCAATAGTGCGCTTTTAGAATACGTAGCAGAACTGGCTACACTTACAGAAAAGATCAATCCAGGAGCTCCCAGATTAAAAGATTCCCTTATTAACAAACATTGGGAGAGAAAACACGGAGCTAATTCTTATTACGGACAATGTTAAACAAGAAAATATCAATATAAAGTCAATGATTAGTTTAAAAGATTTTGAAGTTTGGTTTGTTACGGGAAGCCAGGACTTATATGGAGAAGAAACATTAAAGCAAGTAGCTGTTCATGCAGAAAAAATAGCTCAGTTTTACAATGAGAATCAGGAGATTCCGGTAAAAGTGATTTATAAGCCTATCGTTCTTACTCCGGATCAGATTTATAAAACATTAAGTGAGGCTAATGTTGCTGAAAATTGCGTAGGTATCATTACCTGGATGCACACTTTCTCCCCTGCGAAAATGTGGATCAGAGGTTTGGAAGTACTAAAAAAGCCTTTGCTGCATTTACATACACAATTTAACAGAGATATTCCCTGGGATTCGATTGATATGGATTTTATGAACCTGAACCAAAGTGCTCACGGAGACAGAGAGTTTGGTTTTATGGTGTCCAGAATGCGAAAAAACAGGAAAGTAGTTACAGGTTTCTGGCAAGAAGCCACTATAATTAAGGATATTGCAATTTGGACCAGAGCGGCTGCGGCATGGTACGATTGGCAAGGGGCTAAGTTTGCCAGATTTGGCGACAATATGCGTTTTGTAGCAGTAACAGATGGTGATAAAGTAGAGGCAGAGCGTAAGTTTGGTTACGCTGTAAATACGTACGCAGTAGGAGATTTAGTACAGGTTATTAATGCTGTTAACGAAAAAGATGTCGATGCACTGTTGAAAGAATATGATGCAAGCTACACTTTAGCCGCAGATTTACAGGATGGTGGAAGCAGAAGGTCTAGCGTGAGAGATGCTGCCAGAATAGAGCTGGGCTTGAAGAAATTCTTAGCAGATGGTGGTTTTAAAGGTTATTCCAATACATTTGAAGATTTACATGGAATGGTTCAGTTGCCAGGTATAGCTTCTCAGCGTTTAATGGAGCAAGGTTACGGCTATGCGGGAGAAGGAGATTGGAAAACCGCGGCGCTGGTAAGAGCAGCTAAAGTTATGGGGGCAGGTTTAGAAGGAGGTAATGCTTTTATGGAAGATTATACTTATCATTTTGATCCTGATAACTCCATGGTTTTAGGATCGCATATGCTGGAAGTTGATTCCTCTTTAGCAAAAGAAAAACCTTCATTAGAAGT
>NZ_JBEBVH010000050.1:0-18478 GCF_040392825.1 Pseudopedobacter sp. | reverse complement strand
CTATCAGAGGCGGAAACAGGAATACAAAATATTCATTATCAGGGTCCGTATTCGATCAGAATGGTATCATCCTCAATACAGGATCCAAAAGATATCAGGGAAGGTTAACTATAGATCAGACCATCAGTAAAAAACTAAGGGCAGGACTTACTGCGAATTACAGTAGCAATTTAAGAATTGGTCAGGCAGTAAATGCAGGTGTATCAGGAAGTAATTTTACATCTTATGCTTTATATAGGACCTGGGCATACAGACCAATTGCCGGTAGTGTAGGTGTAGATTTGGTAGAAGATGTGTACGATGGGGACGAGTTTGAAAATACTTCTGATTTAAGGTTAAACCCTATAATCACCAGTAAAAACGATTATACACATAACCTCAGTGCAAATTTCATGAGTAATTTTTATGTGGAATATGATGTATTGAAAAAACTGAAATTTAAAACTACATTTTCTATAGCCAGCAATACCGGAGAGGGAAGATTTTTTTACAATTCCAATACGCCACAAGGTAGTCCACAGAATAGATCTCAGACCTGGTTGACAAACGGAAGATTTTCTTATTCGGAGTCTACTGTGTGGTCAAATGAAAACTTTTTAACATACAATAATACCTTTAATAAGGTACATAAGTTAGAAGTAATGGGAGGTTTCTCTGTTCAGGAAGGTCTATCAGAAGCTTTTGGCTTTACAACCAAGTATATTCCTACAGAGGATCTGGGGATTTATGGTCTTGGTCTTGGTACGCCACATGCCAGTGTGGCTAGTGGGGGCGAATACGGACTTGTTTCTTATTTTGGAAGGTTGAATTACGACTTTAAATCTAAATATCTATTTACAGCAACATGGAGAGCAGACGGTTCTTCTAAATTTAAAAAAGGAAACAGATTTGGTTTCTTCCCTTCTGCAGCATTTGCCTGGAATATGATGAGAGAAAAGTTTTTGAAATACAATCCTGTAATTTCTGAATCTAAAATAAGGGTAAGTTATGGAGCTATAGGAAATAACAGAATAGGTAATTATGATATTTATACACAGGTTACCAGTGCCTTGTCTAATACTTATTCGTTTGGAAATGAGGTGCCTACGGGTGGTATCACTATTTCTAAAGTAGGTAACGAAGAATTGAAATGGGAAACCACAAAACAGTTCAACGTAGGGTACGATCTCGGTTTATTTAAAAATAGAGTAGGCTTGACTTTCGACTATTATAAAAAAGTTACCGAAGATTTGTTGATAAATGCGGATATGCCTACTGCAACAGGCTACGAAAGAGTATTCAAAAATATTGGTTCGTTAAATAATGATGGTTTCGAGATTACTTTAAATACGGTTAACATCAAGAATAAAAAATTCTCTTGGAGATCTAATTTTAATATCAGTTTCAATAGAAATGAGATTATTGAATTAACCAGAAACCAACATAGTATGTTCACTTCTATGACAGTAGGACAGAATTCAGCATCTCTTTACACTTCGAGAATTGGTTATCCGGCAGGAATGTTCTTTGGGTATATTTTCGACGGTATCTACCAGGTAGAAGATTTTGATGTTTCTTCGACAGGAGCATATGTATTGAAATCACATTTACCAGATAACGGCAGCACCAGAACAGCTATTCAACCCGGTTATATTAAGTATAAAGATTTGAATGGCGATGGCACTATTGATGACAAGGATATGTCTGTTATTGGTAGAGGACAACCAATCCATACCGGAGGATTTACCAATAATTTTTCTTACAAAAATTTCTACTTGAATGTCTTCTTCCAGTGGTCTTATGGTAATCAGATATATAATGCCAACAGAATGATTTTTGACGGAAATTATATCAACCTGTACAATGTTAATCAATATGCTTCATTTAATGACAGGTGGACAGCGGAAAACAGGTCAAATACGATATATAAAGCTGGTGGACAGGGACCAGCAGGCTATTTTTCGGATAGAACGATAGAGGACGGTTCTTATCTTCGTTTAAAGACAGTATCGTTAAGTTATAGTATACCATCTAAATACATTAAGCCTTTATATTTAAGTAAACTTAATTTTAGGGTGGCGGCTCAGAATCTACTGACTTTTACAAAATATTCAGGAATGGATCCGGAAGTATCTACCAGACATTCTGTTTTAACACCTGGATTTGATTATTCACCATATCCTCAGGCCAGAACAATAACCTTTGGATTAAGCGCAACATTTTAATTAACACGTAATAATATGAAAAAGATTGTTTATTCATTACTGGCAGTTATAGTATTAAGTGTTAGTTCGTGTGAAAAAATTCTGGATAAAACACCAATGGATTTCTCTCCGGAACTAACCGATTATTATAATACTCCGGAAAAGCTGGATGCTAATTTAAGATCGGTTTATCATTCATTGCAGGCGTATTCTCTGTATGGAACTTTAATGCATTACAGATTGGGTTTTGAAGCAGATGAGGGTTATTATGCGCGTTCAAGTCCTGCAAGCGGACCACATGCCAATGATTTCACTTCTGGCCATACTGATATTAACTCCTTTTGGCGCGATTTGTATGTAGGTATAGCAAGAGCTAATAATTTTATTGCCAACGTAGACGCTAATCCGGCTATTGATGAGGAATATAGAAACAAGCTTAGGGGCGAAGCGCTGTTTTTAAGAGGCTATTTCTATTTTATGCTGGTAAAGACTTTTGGTGGAGTTCCGTTGATATTGGAACCTTTAAGTGATGTGGAAAATATTGACATTCCGCGGGCTACAGATAAAGAAGTTTACGATCAGATTCTGGCAGACATGAAAGAGGCAGAACAATTGGTTGACGGAATAGAGAAGATTGGACATGGTGGCCGAATTAATAAATCTGCTGTTAGAGGTATACTGGCCAGGGTGTGTTTATACATGGCTGGTTATCCTCTTAGGGATTTAACAAAATATCAGGAGGCTAAAAATTGGGCTTATAAAGTTATATCAGATCCATTAGCAGGGCATGCACTGAATCCAAGTTTCAGTCAGATCTTCATTAACTATGCACAGGATAAATACGATCCTAAAGAAAGTATTTGGGAGATAGAGTTTAAAGGTAACGGACAGGATGCCTATACAGAAATGGGACAGGTAGGTTACCTGAACGGACCGCAAACAACATCAGATGTAATAGGTCAGGGTTTTGGAGGAGTAAAAGCCACATCTAAGTTATACAGCATTTATAAACTGGGCGATTTAAGAAGAGACTGGACCATTGCTAGTTTTACTTATAGTGGAACAAAACATGATTTTTCAGCATCTTATACTACCTCTACATCTCAGACTTACCTAAATAACAGAGATGCCGGGAAGTTTAGAAGAGAATATGAAACTTTAACCCCTAAACATAAAACGCAAACACCTCAAAACTATCCTATTTTAAGATACTCTGATGTGTTATTAATGTATGCCGAAGCTGATTATGAAACTGTACATTTAGGGAATGAAGGTTCTAATGGGATGCCTAGCGATTCTGCTAAATTATTGGTAAACGAGGTGAGAATGAGATCTTTTAATGTTGGTGGGATAAAAATCAGAGCTAATAATTCTAATCCTGTTTCGGCTAATAATTCAAACGGTTTTGGTATCAATGCAGGTGGAAGTGGTTATTTGTCTGCACCAACAATTACGCTGCCTAATACGAATCCTGCAGGAACAACAGCCAGTATCTATGCTAAGGTTACGACTGCAGGAGTGATCAATTTTTTAGATTTAGAGAGAGATCCGGTTACGGGATATAAAATGGGATCCGGATATACGCTGCCCAATTATTCTTATGTCACCATCACACCTACTAATGGTGGAACATCGGGAAGAGCAAATGCCAGATTTTATGCTGCTACGGATGGTGAATTAACTACAGCAGAACTGGGTGATTTCAGAAAGACAATTCAGGATGAGAGAATGCGGGAATTTGCATTTGAGACCATCAGAAAAGGCGATTTAATCAGATGGGGAATATTCGAATTTGAGATGAGACAGGTAGCCAATACATTAAGTAATGCAGCGCTTACATCAAGATATTATTACAGTTACTTTAATAATGTGAGAGATAAGCATAAGTTGTGGCCAATACCTGCAAGAGAATTAAATCTTAATAGAAAACTGGTGCAAAACCCGGGATGGTAATTTAAAATTTAGAAAGTATGAAAATTATAAAACTAGCATTTATTGCGTTGATATATACTTCCGTTATTTCCTGCAGCAGAGAGATTGAAATATCTCCAGGACTGGAAGAATTTGAAGTAAGTACTAACAAAACGGTTTATAAAGTAAATGAAGAAGTCATGTTTAATCTGAAAGGTAATCCAGACATAATTTCTTTTTATTCAGGAGAACTTTATAGCCAGTATGATTATAGAGAATCCAGAGAGATCATTTTAGACAAGGCAACAGTGAGTTTTACAAGTGCATATCCAACATTAGCAGGTTCTCAAACGTCTGATTTTAAAGTGTTGGTATCAACAGATTTTAATGATATCTATAATTATGAAAGTCTGACTAATCCCAGTTCGAACTGGAAAGAAATAACTACGAAATTTACTTATGGCACCTCCGGTACTTATGTTGCCTCCGGGAGTTATGAAGTTTCTGAATTATATGAAGCAGGCAAGCCTTTATATGTAGCATTCCGTTATATCAGTAAACCGCAGGAAGGGCCTGGACCGCCGATAAGTGGACCAGTAAGAAGAAGGTTAATACAAAGCTTTCAAATGTTGGGCAAATCTGTATTTGGCGATCACGTAATTGGCAATATATCATCCGCTAATTTTAAATTGATTGAAAAAAGTGATGATGCAAAAACAGAGTCGTCATTGTCTTCTACAACTATAACATTTGATGGCTATAAAAGGTCTTTGCCGACTGATCCGGATCCTGAAACCGATACCTGGGTTGTTTCCAAGGCTTTCGATCTCGATAAACTTGATAATGGGCCAGACAGACCTGTTGCTATTAAGGGAAATCAGGATCCTGCTTTGACCAATCATATTTACGCTTTCGCTAAAGCAGGTGAATATACCGTTACTTTTGTTGGTATAAATGCAAATGTTAGCGGAAGAAAAGAAGTAGTAAGGCAGCTAAAGATAACCGTAGAAGAATAAAACACTTTTCAAATTCTGCTTAACCAATATCATGTTTCGTTGCTATTCATACTAATGTATAAAGTAGTATAATAGCAACGGAACATATACAAACCATAATCCGAAAAAATTATCTAAAATAAGATGAAGAGGATACTTATTTTTTTTAGTGTCACATTTTTAGCCTGCGCAACTTTTGCACAACAAAAAAAGCAAAGTTTACAACAAATAGTAACCACTAAATTACCGGCAGAAACAAAACCATATTATCCGAAAGATGATTTTGCATTAGTAACAAATAATGTAGCAAATGCTGTTATCGTAAAATCAGACGATATAAAAAGAGATTATTTAGCGATACAGATACGGGATTTTTTAAAAAAGAAATGGAAAATAGAAATACCCATAGTTAATTGGAAAGCGGCAAAAGATTCAAAAAAAGACCTTATACTTTTTGGTACTGTTAATGAAAATACTCCTTTAAGACAATTAAATGCAAATTTTCAGTTAGGTAATAACGAATTTGGCTATGAATTGAGAAGTATATCCAATGCTTTAGACTGGAATAGAAATGCAATTTATATTGGGTTTAAAAACAAGCAAGATTTAGATGAAGCACTTGAAGCGTTAGTTACGCTAATAAAAAATCCCGGTAAAATCGAACATTTTATAGCTTGTAAAGGATGGAATGAAAGACTTCCTGATAGCCGTTTACAGGCTATGGTAGATGGAATAAAATCTCATTACAGCAACAATGCCAGCTATGTTCTTACCCAATTCGCAATATCAGATTCCCTAAAAAATATAGCCAATCTTTACAAGATGACAGGTTATGGACCCTATGCGAAAACTTTTGCAAAAATGCAGGAAGTTATATTTAATAATTATGGGAGAACAATTAACGGTAAAACAGAAACCGCGCCCAGCTTTACATTTCATTTGTATCCGCAATTTGTTTATCTGATGGAGCAATCTAAAGACTTTGGCGCCGAAGACAGATTACAGGCAGCCGAGTTCATGAGAAAGATGCTTGAAGAGATGATGGTGCATTGGGAGATGAAAGATCCTTTAAGATTATATAAAGAAGGTAAACAAGAATATTTAACTAACCACTCCTGTTTCGCGTCGCGATCTGTTTCGTCAGCCTCAAGGTATTTATTGTCCAGATATAATTATGAACCTGCTAAATTCTGGATTGACGTTGCAGATAATGCTTTTGCAGGAGTTGCTCCTCATCCATTTTCTCCTGAAGATGCTGCAGGATATCAATATCTTGTATACCAAATATTTATTGATTATGCCTTAGCTAGCGGCGTTTACGATTTAGATTTCTTTGAAAATACAACTTTCAAAAATTATATAGAATTCTGTAAGCTACAATTTAACCATTTAGGATATACAGCCGGTTTTGGTGATGCCAATCCTATGGGACATGATGGAGGATATACTGTTTTAAAATATGCAGTAGAGATATTGAGAGATTCCGAAGCGAAGTATCTGGTAGATTTGATAGAAAATAAAAGACAAAATAAACTGAAAGACTTTTCTTATAGTAATGCTCCGGGTATAGAAAGTTTAGGATTAAAATATCAGGAAGTAGGTCCTTTTAAACAAGAGCAATATGAAGTGGCAAACTATTATAGCAGACCTACTTTAGACAAGGCGACATTTAGAAGTGGATGGGATAAAGATGCAGACTTTCTATCTGTTACAGGAATAAATGGCGATGGTTATAATCATGGCCATTTCGATGCTAACGGAATAAGTCAATATATTTCCGGAAATAAGTTGTGGTTATGGGAAGGAGACTATATTAAAAAATTTCCGAATGACCATAATTCCGTGGTTGTAAATAAAGATGGTAAAGTGCCAGACCAGACCAGAAGCTTAAAAAAACGTAGAAAATCCTCTTTATCTCAGATATTAACAGCAGGCAATACACCCGATAAAAAATTGTCTCTGTTATCCATGATGCTAGAAAATTACAATGGAACTAACTGGACCAGAAATATAAACTATGCAGCAAAAAGTGGTTTTTGGGTAGTAGATGAATTGGAAGTACAGGAAGATGGAAATTACATTATGGAAGCTTATTGGAGAAGTACAGGTAAGGTCTCGCAGCTTGCTCAGGGATATAAAGTAGTTCAGAAAAAATCTAATGAAAATGATTTAGCGACTAATTTTTTTATTACCGAAGGTACCGGAGCAAATAGGCTAAACAGAACTGTTTTTGAAGATATGCATGGAAGAAAGGATGGTAATTTATCTGGTTATATGTTCTCCGATAGAAATACGCAATATGTAATTCAGCGAAAAGACGGAGGATATAAAAAAGGGGATAAAGTATTATTCATTAATTTTATGCAGGCCATTTCGGGAAATGATCCAAAATCTCCTGAAATCAAAAAAGTGGCAGAAAATGTTTACATCGCAAAATCAGAGTCTTTAAGGGCTGCAGTTTTAGGTGCAATTTCCAATAACTTTTTAGACATAGACGCAGATATTTGCTTTATAGGACCGGAAGGTATTGTTGCCCGGGGTGCCAAAAAGTTAAATATAGGAAACTATAAATGGCAAACAGCCGAAAGAAAAGATACTTTTATCTCCCTGCCAAAAGAAATTTCCCCAGAAGATCTGCAGAAAAAATTAGCAGAATTAGAACGAAAAGCCTCTTTGACTTTGCCTGCAGATTATAAAAATATTAGTGTATCCAGAAACAAAAACGTTGTTAGTGAAGATTATAATTCTAACGTATCTGTAATAACTTCATCAAAAAGTCAGTATGCATTAGGTAATCAAAACGGGACCTTTACAATAAAAGATAATGAAAATAATGTATTGGCAACGCGAAAATTTCCTAAAGCCATTAGTGCGGTATGTGCGGTTGAAACTTCTAAGGGAACTTATTGGGCCGTTGGTGTAGAACCTGTTAATCTTAGATCAGGTGAAGGAAAATTATATTTATTAGATCAAAAAGCAAATATAGTTTGGCAACAGACAATTCCATTATATCAAAAGAGGAATGGAAAAATTACCACCATTTTCACAGCAAAAGTTAAAGATACAACAGATCCGTTAATTATAGCAGGAGCACAATCGTGGCACTATTATGCCTTTTCAACGAGCGGAAAACAAGTATGGAAACAGCTGATTTTTCATGGAGCGACTACAGGTGCTGCCGGAGATATGGATGGAGACGGTACAGAAGAAGTTGCAGCAGGTGCAGAATACTATTATCATTCAATTATTAAAGATGGAAAAGTATTGCCACATACAATTACTTCTCCATGGGTTTATGCACTGGCAATAATGGATTTAAACGGAGATGGTCTAAAAGAAGCTGTATACGGCAGAGGCGATGGCTATTTGTATGTGCAAGCGATTGATAAAAATCCTGTAAAAACCTGGACTTTAAACATAGGCGGAAAGCCAACCTCCATTGTTCAGATAGAAAAAGATAATACAAAGTTAGCTGTCTCTACTGCATTAGGTAATATAACGTTTGTTGATGGAAATGGAAAAGCAACTAAAACAGTCAATTTACCATTGGCTGTAGAAGATATGATAGTATCCAAACAACAATTGTATGCTGTTTGTGCAGATAATTATATCTATAAACTGAGCCTGAATGGAGATATTTTAGAAAAATATCCATATAATTTGGATAAAACCTCAATATACGCTCCTAAAGTAGTCGCCACAGAAAAAAACATACATCTATTTTCGGGCAAGAAGATTTTTACGATACCAAATTAATAAATGATAAAAATGAAAATAATAAATATACTGATTCTGGTATTTACCTTTTCTTTCGTTAAGGCTAATAACCTGTTTAAAGGTAAAGAGTTATATGTTTCTTACAAACAAATAGGGGCAGGAACTGGAGATTCTAAAGTTAACGCAGCGGATTTTCTGGATGACTCTTTTTGGAAAGGAATCAATAAACAGTTGGAAAAACAATCTGTTAAAGTTGTTTTTCTTGAAGGAAATTATCAGCGAACATTTACTCAGAAACCGTTGAAAATAGAAGGTTTAGGAAACCCTAAACATCTTTTGGTATTGGAAGGGGTTCCAGATAAAACTTGGTTTACAGCCGATCCTAACGAGTTTTCAGGTGAGAGAAGTGTCTTGGTTGATATTGTAAACTCTCAGAATCTCCAAATCAGCAATTTTTCATTCAAAGGTAATGGGAAATTAGGCTATGCCTTACGTATAACCTCTACAAAAGGTAACGAAACAAAAAATATCCTGGTAAACGATTGTTTATGGACAGATATGAGAGGTATAATATATGGCACAACAGGAGTTCATCAAAAAGGAACAAAAAATGTGACTTATAAAAATTGTACTTTTAAAAGAGTAGGAATAGATAGTCATTCACATCATATCTATAATGCGTACAATCCATCTTATATTTATGTTATAGATAGCCATTTTGAGGACTGTACAGGAGATTATGTACGTTTTAGAGACAGTACAGATTATTGTGTTGTTAAAGGTTCGAAGTTTGTTAGAAACAAAGATTTTCCTTCTTATCCATTTATTTCGATGCCCAACTTTAATAAAGTTAGAGCAGAATCTTTTGCTTCTAATTATGCCTTTTATGATAATGATTTTATAAATAATGGAGATAATGTAATCGTTAATGCCATAGTATTGCACCATTATGGACATAATAGACCGGGTTTTAACTATTTATTGACCAAAGAAGAGGGTAATGTGCTGACTAAGGGAACAGCTGTAGAAAAAAAGAAATTATTGGCTGAAAATTTTGGAATAGATACAGACAGAATCAGAGTTTACAATAACAGATATTCAAATAATATTCAGAATAAAGTAGCCGTAGGAAGTTTCCCGACATATGGAGCTGAGTCTAAGGGTTGGAAAGGATTCGGAGATATTTATTCGACGGTTAAGGAGACAGGGGTACCTTTTAAATGGGAAACGAATAACTGAGATAAGTTAATATTTTAAAAATATGAAGATGAAATTTTATTTGGGTTATTTATTCTTTCTAGTAGGTATTCCGGCCATTATTCTAGCTTCCTCTTGTAAAAAGGAAAAAAAAGCTGAAGCAATTAACAGAGTAGATCCTATATTAAACATAGTGGCTACATTAGATGGCTCGGAGGAAAAGTTTTATGCAGATGAGTCTACCTTGAAATCAAATGATATATTAATCAATTTTCCTTCTCATTTACCTCAGGGCAGCAACCAGGAAATTGATTTGTCTAAAGTAAAACTGAATATAACATTTAATCAGGGGATTAAAGTAAACTCTAATATACCTGCTTTAATCGATTTGCAGAGCCCTTTTGTCGTTAAAATTCAAAATGTCGATGGCATCAACGAAGAAATTACCATAAAAGCGAATATTGAGAAAGATGCAAACGAATTTAAAATTTCAAAGGGAATAAATATCGCATCGTGGCTTTCTGCACCTAAGTATACAGGAGCTCAAAGAGCTTCATTTTTTACAGAAGCCGATGTACAATTATTATCATCATTGGGGTTCGACCATATCAGGATAAATATAGATGAAACTGAGTTGTGGGATGCCTCAGGCAATAAAATAAGAGCATATGGTTTTGATTTATTACATAACGCAATTAAATGGTGTATTAAGTATGATATGCGAGCTATAGTGGATTTGCATGTTACCCGCAATCATCGATTTACAAACACCGAAAACACATTATTTACCAATACTACTACCGAACCGGCCAAATTTGTTAAATTATGGGAAGATTTGTCAGACGAGCTAAAAGATTATCCTAACTCTTCGGTAGCGTACGAATTGCTTAATGAGCCGGTATCTGCAAGTGGTGCTGCAAACTGGAATAGAGTATCTGCACTGGCAATAAATGCAATCAGAGCAAAAGAATCAGATCGTACGATAATAGTTGGAGTATGTACAGTAGCCGGTGGTGTAAAATATAAGGAGCTAACACTTCCTTCTACGCATCGTATATTAGCGACGTTCCATTATTACGGACCATTTTTGCTAACTTATTATGGAGCGCAGTCAACTACCGGGGGACGTAAGGATATACCTATTAATTATCCCGGACAGCTGGTGCCGGATGAATGGATAACTGCTCTTCCTTCAAATTGGCAGACTACAGGTCGTTCGGTATACAATAAAGCGGAATTGGCAAGAAGAATGAAAGATGGTTTTGACATGGCCATTAGATTAGGAGTTCCGGTTTTTGTAGGAGAATTTGGGACATGGAATGTAACCCCCGAGCCATCCAGATCTAATTGGTATAAAGATGTTGTAGCCATATGTAAAGAAAATAATGCAGGTTATACTTCTTTTGATTATAAGGGATTTGGGTACAGTGTGGTAAATGAAGATGAAAGCAGAACATTAAAATATCCTGGTATCATAGATATTATTTTAGATAAATAAATTGGATTAGAGCCACGTTACTTTTAAAAACAAGTAGTTATCAGTATCTTAAGAAGGGAAATGAGATGAAAACCAGGGATAATGTTTAGACCTTAAAATCATGTTTGTTAACTGGTTTGCAAAAATTAAAATAATGGATAGACAAATAGATTCTTTATTAAGATTTCGATTAATGCGGTGTATATGTACGTTACTGTTTTTTATATTAAACTGGCACACAATTACTGCACAATCTTCAAATATAAAGTTAGTTAAAACAGCTCAGGAATTGAATGAGGCTTTTACTAATGCCGTATCTGGTGATGTTATTACTATGCAAGATGGTAAATGGAATGATATCGATATTATAGTTAAAGGTCAGGGAACAAAAGAAAAGCCAATTACATTAAAAGCACAAACACCTGGTAAGGTAATTATTTCAGGAAAGTCGTCTTTAAGATTATCTGGTAAATACTTAGTGGTTGATGGTTTGTATTTTAAAGATGGGTACTCAGCCTCGGGACATCTTATTCAGTTTCGGAATGGAAAAGAACCCGCATATTACAGTCGAATTACCAATATTGTGGTTGCTAAATTTAACAGACCGAAGGATGATGGTTCTGAAACGTGGGTTAGCTTACACGGCACTCATAATCGTGTAGACCATTCCTTCTTTTATGAAAAGATAAGTGCCGGAAGAATTATAACGGTTTGGAGACCGACAGATTCTGCCAATTATCATCAGATTGATCATAATTACTTTAAAGATATACCTGTTCTTGGAAAGAATGGGGCTGAGGTTGTAGGTGTGGGGGCGAGTACAACATCTATGTCCGATTCGTATACTATAATAGAATATAATTTATTAGAGAATTGCAACGGAGAGGGAGAATTGTTCGGACTTAAATCAGGTCGTAATATAATTCGCCATAATACCATCGTTAGATCAAAGGGAAGTATTAGTTTACGGCATGGAAATAATAATCTGGTAGAAGGTAATTTTATTTTTGGTGATAAAATAGTTCATACCGGAGGTATACGGGTTATGGGAGAGGGGCATACTATTAAAAATAATTATATCCAGGGAGTAAGAGGCTCGAGGCCTGCGATTGGCCTTATTGAAGGAATAGAAAATTCTCCTTTACATGGGTATCTTCAATTGAAAAATATAAGTGTTGAAGGTAATACATTGATTGATAATGAACTGAGTTTGGTTATTGGCGATCTCTACACACCTGCAAGAAAGCAGATTATGCCCGTTTTAAATTCCAGTATAAAGAATAATGTTATAGTAGGCATTAATGAGATGTATCCGCTTATAAAGGTATTAGATCAACCTGTAAATATGACGTATCAGGGAAATATAGTACACAACGGGTTGCTTTCTGTAAAACAGGCTGGTATAACAAAAGAAGATCCTAAATTAAAAGCAATAAACGGTATGTATTATTACGCTAGAGGAAGTACCTTTAAGGGTAATATAATTGGAAATCCATTAAAAAGAACAGATGTAGGACCATCCTGGATTAATGGAATGTGGGGAGAATTAGGTATTAAAGACACCCCGTATGTTAGTAATTAAAAGTGTTTGTTTATTTATAAGTTTAACCTATTAAACGCGCTTAAATGTTATTCTTTTAGAAATGGAAGGGCTTATATAATGAAATGAACAGGGTTTGTATTTTTATTATGGAAAACCCGATTTATTATTTTTTTGTATATTAGTTATGTTGCAATCTGGCGTGACCAATCCTAATTGCTCTTGACCATCAAATATGAACCAGATCAATTCCCTAAATGAGTATGAATTATTACGCAAATTTTGCGAAGGGGATGAGGCTGCTTTCGATTTTTTTTACCAAACCTATAGTCTTCGTATTTACCGTAAACTGTTAAAAATGGTAAAGGTAGATGTAGTAGCTCAGGAGCTTTTGCAAGATGTATTTGTTAAAATTTGGGAGAAACGACATCTGGTTGATCCCGCTCAGTCTTTCAGATCTTATCTGTTCCGTATTGCTGAAAATAGTGTCTTTGATTTTTATCGGAAACTAAGCAGAGATGACCAATTGCAGCATGAGGTTCGTGTACGTACACCTGAAGGATACACGCACACAGAAGAAGTACTTTCATTAAAAGAAACCGAAAATTCTATAAATCAGGCAATTGATCACTTATCTGGAAAGCAGAAGCAGGTTTTTATTTTATGCAAATTAGAGGGCAAGAGTTATGAAGAAGTTAGCCGATTAATGGGCATATCTATTTCTACTGTTAACGGACATATTGTTAATGCAACTAAATTCATTAAGAATTTTCTTTTTAAGAAGGAAGTATGGTTATTGCATATTCCCTTATTGTTAACCCTTTCTTTAATTAAATTTTAACAGATCTCCGGAGTTGATTTAACGGTTAACTTGTTGATTTTTAGGGTTTTTTATTTATTTTAAAAAATAAACAGATGGTTTGATGTTTTGAAACGTAATAGCAGAATAAAGGCTATTATTTTGAAAGATAACAACCGACAAGTTTTATACAAAAAGTTCTTAGATGGACTTTGTTCTTCTGAAGAATTAACTTTATTGTTTGATTATTTTAAAACAAGCGATAAGGAAGAGCTACAAAAACTTATTCAGAAACATTTTAACCAGTCAAATGATGAGCGTAGTGCAGATTCATTTGAAGAGAAGGTTTTGTTGGACGTTTTTTTTAAAATAAAAGCGAAAACCCATGCCGAGCAACGCCCCGCATTTCCTATTTCTTTACGATGGAAGTTTTCTATTGCAGCCATGTTTCTAATTGCTTTTAGTCTTGTTGTGTATCTGTATAAAGGCAATAATTTACATATGCAAAGTGAGGCACTGCACAAAAATATAATTGCGGGAGGCAATAAAGCCACTTTAACCTTGCCAAATGGCAAGACTATTGACCTTAGCGAAGAAAAAGACGGACTTATTACCAATACTAATAAGATTACTTATAGTGATGGGTCTAAAATAGAAAATAACGCCGACCTGACTGTAAATACGGCCGAATATATCACATTGACAACACCAAAAGGCGGGCAATATAAAATTGTTTTACCTGACGGTACACAGGTTTGGCTAAATGCAGCATCTTCTCTTAAGTACCCTGCTAAATTTACTGGTGATAAACGACATGTAATACTCAGTGGTGAGGCTTATTTCGAAGTAGAGAGTCTTTATTCCATGGCTTTAAATAATAAGAAAATCCCGTTTATTGTAGAAACTGCTACACAGGAGGTAAAGGTACTTGGTACTCATTTTAATATTAATAGCTATGCAGATGAAGCATCTGTAAAAACTACCTTGCTTGAAGGAAGCGTTAATGTCTCGATACCCAATACCAAATATGCTGTGCTATTGAAACCTAATCATGAAAGTTCCATTGCTAAAGGAAGCAATAAAATTCACGTTAATGTGGTTGATCCTGCAAGCGCTATTGCCTGGAAGGATGGACTATTTCGTTTTGATAAAGCAGATATATATACCGTTATGAGACAAATCTCCCGCTGGTATAATATAGATGTAGTTTATGAAGGGAAAGTAAACTATGAACCCTTTTACGGAGAAATTCAGAGAAGCTATGATTTAAATGAAGTATTGAATGTATTAAAATTGGGAGGTGTTGAATTTAGAATAGAAGTTAAAAATGATAAAAAACAAATTGTAGTGATATAAGAAATTAAATAACTAGTTATATAACCTTTTAAACCAAAAAATGTGAAAGTAATGATGTCTAATTGACTCTACCTGATCCAAATTAAAAGACCGGGCCTGATTGCACCCATTCCCGGTCGTTTGGGTATTTAATTAAACCAAGTATTAAAATAATTTAATTTAACCCCTATTACAAAGGTATGAATTTAAACGTATATGAAGAAGTACAACGTCAGCATAATCGTTGGTACACACCACTTAGACTACTTTTAGTAATGAAACTTTGTTTTTTTTTATTGACCATCGCTTTTCTGCAAATATCCATTGCGAGTGGATATGCCCAACGTATTACTCTTAATGAAAAGAAGACGCCGATTACTGTAGTCTTTGATCAGATTAAATCTCAGAGTGGTTATCATTTTTTCTGGAAGGGAGAAGATCTGAGAAATTTCGATATAACAATAAATGTAAAGAATGCAACCATTAAAGAAACAATGGATTTGGTTGTCAGAAGCCTGCCTCTGGAATATATTATCAGTAAAAGATCTATAGTGATCAAGAAGAAAGCGAGAAGCGATGAGATACAAGTGAGTTCTGGAACCATACGACAACAGCTTAATATTACAGGTAAGATCAGAGATGAAAAAGGTGAACCTTTACCAGGTGTAAGTATAAGAGTTAAGAATAACCAACAATTTTTTGCTGTTTCCGACACAGAAGGAAATTATAGAATACAGGTACCGGATCAGGAGTCTGTTTTAGTATTCACATTTATAGGCTATAGTACGTATGAACGAAAAGTCTCTAATGACAGAACAATCAATATTGTTCTAAAGGAGCAAAACAAGGGCTTAGATCAGGTAGTGGTGATTGGTTATGGAACAACCACCAGAGGAGATTTAACCGGATCGGTAGGGCAGGTTAAAATGGATGATTTATTAAAGGCTCCGGTAGGTTCTTTTGATGAGGCATTAGCTGGGAGAATTGCCGGTGTGCAGGTTACTTCTGCAGATGGGCAGCCTGGAGTAACTATGGATATTACAATCAGAGGTGCAAACTCGTTGACTCAGAGCAATGCTCCTTTATATGTGATTGATGGTTTTCCAATTGAAGACATGGATAATGCATCAATAAATCCTGAAGAGATTGAATCAATAAATGTTTTAAAAGATGCCTCCGCAACAGCTATTTATGGTTCCAGGGGGGCAAATGGTGTAATTATTATTGAAACAAAAAAGGGGAAAGCAGGCAAACCTGTTATTACCATAAACAGTTCTTTAGGTTTTCAGCAAACCCAAAAGAGAATGGAAATGATGAGCCCCTATGAGTTTGTGAAGTATCAATTGGAAATAAGTGAACTTCAGTCAAATTTTGTAGCAAAACAACTATATACACCTGCTGATTTACCTACAACAAATGCATTATACGATCCGAATGGCAGAACACTGGAAGATTATAGGAATATGAAGGGAACAGATTGGCAGGATTTGATTTTTAGAAATTCCCTGATGCAGAATCATAATTTGGCTATTAGAGGAGGTAACGAAGCAACAAAATATTCCATATCGGGTTCAGTTTTTGATCAGGCAGGTATTATATTGAATACCGGATCCAGAAGATATCAGGGCCGACTTTCGCTGGATCAAACCATAAGCAAGAAATTAAAAGTAGGACTTACTGCAAATTATAGCGAAAATTTAAGATATGGACAGACGGTAAACGAAGGCGGAGGTAATAGCTTTACCTCTTATGTGTTATATCGGGCATGGGCATATCGGCCTGTTTCTGGTAACCCCAACGTAGACCTTACAGAATTTGATGACGACCCCGACAATACAAACACCTCAGATATTCGCATTAATCCGGTAGTGTCCAGTAATAATGAGTACAAAAAAAATAATTCAACCAATTTTCTTTCTAATGCTTATGTCGAATATAATATTTTAAAAAACTTAAAACTAAAGTCAACTGCTTCTATAAGAAATAGCAAAAACCGACTGGATCTATTTTATAACTCTAAAACACCAAAAGGGAGTTCTTTAAATACAGCAAATAATCAGGGTGTAAATGGTTCGTTCCAGTATATAGAAAACAGGGGTTGGTCAAATGAAAATTTTCTGACATATAACAATACCTATAAGCGCTATCACCGAATAAATCTGATGGGCGGTTTCTCTTATCAGGAAAATAAAAATGAACTTTTTGGATTCTCAACACAAAAAATACCAAATGAAGAATTAAGCATTTATGGATTAGACGAAGGAACTCCTTATTTAAGCGATTCAAATGGTGGCGAGTATAGTTTAATGTCTTTTTTTAGCAGAGTTAATTATAGTTATAAATCTAAGTATTTGTTCACAGCTACGCTAAGGGCTGATGGTTCATCTAAGTTTATTAAAGGAAAACAATGGGGATATTTTCCTTCTGCTGCTTTTGCATGGAACATGGAAAAGGAAAATTTTATGAAAGCCTTTACCGCCATTTCTTCCTCAAAGATAAGAATGAGTTATGGTGTAACGGGAAATAACAGGATTGGTAATTATGACTATCTTCCAAATTATGGTATGCCGCTAGCTTATTCCTATTCTTTTAACAATGGTACGCCAACTCAGGGGATAGTAGTTGAGAGTATGGGAAATCCGGAACTGAAATGGGAAAGTACCGAACAGGTAGATATTGGTTATGATTTGAGCTTATTTAAAAATAGAGTTGGATTAACAGTAGACTTTTACCGGAAAATTACCAGAGACCTTCTTTTAAATGCAGATATGCCAATTACATCAGGGTTTGCAAGTGCCTATAAAAATATTGGTACTATTCGGAATATGGGGTGGGAATTCAGTTTAAACACAGTAAACATTCAATCAAAATCGTTTACCTGGGAGTCCAATTTTAATATCAGTTTTAATAGAAATAAGGTTTTAAAGTTAACGGATAATCAGAACAGCATATATACCAATATGCGGATTGGATCTAATATTTCGCCTTTATATGTTACAAGAGTTAATTATCCTGCCGGATTATTTTATGGATATATTTTTGACGGTATCTATCAGGAAGAAGATTTTGACAGTCCGGCTCCCGGAGCATATGTTTTAAAAAATAATATTCCTGATAATGGCAATAGCGGTGTTCAGCCAGGTCATATCAAGTATAAAGATCTAAATGGAGATGGTACGATTGACGATAATGATATGACAGTTATCGGTAGCGGTCTGCCAACTCATATAGGAGGTTTTTCCAATAACTTTTCTTATAAAGTCTTCAATTTAATTGTGCTTTTGCAATGGTCTTAAGGCAATCAGATCTATAATGCAAAGAGGT